>JAUIIF010000233.1 GCA_030431945.1 Bacteroidia bacterium
TTCCATGATTATGGATTCCTGCATCAATGACTTTGTTGCCGGGGAAATCGAGCACGCCGTCGTCAGCGCCTACCGCAACGAGTCTCCGGACGTCATCGTAATCGAAGGCCAGGGCAGCCTGATGAACCCGGCTTACCCGGGTGGTTTCGAAATTCTGGCGGCGGGCCGGCCGGACTTCGTCGTCCTGCAGCACGCCCCCACACGCCTGGAGTATGATGGATTTCCCGGCTACCGGCTGCACTCCCTGGCGGAACAGATCAATGCCATTAAGGTCGTCTCCGGCCGCGACGTAATTGCCGTCACCCTCAATCACGAAGGCCTTTCCGATGACCAGATTGACGGTGCCTGCGCGGCGGTAACCGAAGAAACGGGCCTGCCCTGTTTCGACGTCCTGGCCAGAGGGGCTGAAGGGCTGACAGCCCTGATTGCGGCCCAACTGAAATAAAAAACCGGGGCGCGGCCGCAGGTGCAGGGAAAAGTAGAGAGGAGCCATACTGCTCAACAACTTTCCCCCTGCACCTGCGGCCGCGCCCTTTTCTCATGCCCTGCCAAACCACCCCATGCGCATTACCCACATTGATTACGAACGGCTTGACCTGGAACTGACCGAGCCCTATACCATCGCGTACGAAACGATCAGCCAGGCGACAAACTTTATCCTGTACCTGGCCACTGACCGGGGAATCGTCGGCCTGGGGTGTGCAGCGCCCGATCCGGCCGTCACGGGTGAAGCGGCCGCTGAAGTAGAGCTGGCCATACGCTCCGTCATCGCCCCCACCCTCCTGGGCCAGAACCCTTTGCAGTACGCCCGGCTGCTGGAATCGCTGAGCGGGCGGTTGAAGTCTTCCGCCCTGGCCATGGTTGACCTGGCCCTGCACGACATCCTCGCCAAACTAGCCGATATTCCCCTCTACCAATTGCTGGGAGGTTACCGGGACAGCATCGCCACCAGCATTACCATTTCTATTTTACCCCTGGCGGAAACCTTGGCCAAAGCGGCGGTTTACGTCGCTCAGGGCTTCACTATCATTAAAGTGAAGGGGGGGCTTGACGTAGAAGAGGACCTGGCCCGCCTGCGGGCGTTGCGCCATAAATACCCCCGGCTGATTCTTCGCTTTGACGGCAACCAGGGGTATCAACTGGACGAAGCTCTCCGGTTCGTTACGGCCGCCCAACCGCTGGAAATAGAAATCCTGGAACAGCCCACCAGCGTGGAGGACGAAGAACTGATGGGCGCCGTCAGCCTGGGAGGCACCCTGCCCGTCATGGCCGATGAAAGCCTCAAAACCCTGAAGGATGCCTTTCGCCTGACGCGTCACG
The DNA here is from genome assembly GCA_030431945.1 of Bacteroidia bacterium. GTDB lineage: Bacteria > Bacteroidota > Bacteroidia > Chitinophagales > Saprospiraceae > Neolewinella. Next base: position 1,321 of record JAUIIF010000233.1, read on the forward strand.
ACTTCACGGACATGATCAACATTAAACTCCAGAAGGTGGGTGGCCTTACCCCGGGGATGCACATCAACTCCGTTGCCCGGGCCGCAGGGAATGAAGTAATGGTCGGCTGCCTGGATGAGTGCGGACTGGGCATTTCCGCCGGCCTCCATTTTGCCCTCAGCCGGCCAAACATTCTCTATGCCGACCTCGACGGGCACCTGGACTTTGTCGAAGACCCTTTTCTGGATTTGTTTTCACTGGAAAAAGGGGTGCTGCGACCAAACGGCAAGGCCGGACTGGGCAGAAAGTAAGACCAGGATGTGCCTCAGGGGCTTTCGGACAGCCCCTCTCCTGTCCGCTCTGAGAATTACTGTAACCGCGGGTTCACCTGCGGACGCCCCGCCTCAGACCACTGCCGCCGCAGGTTTTTCGTTGACCGAAAAATAGCCCTCCTGTGGGGAAAACCCACCAAGATGCCTTATTCTTACGCTCGAATCCGACTAAGCCGATCAACCGATTATGAGTAAAAAGACTATCCGCGAGTTTTATCAGGTAAATGCCAAATACATCGATGATCTCTATTTTTTGCAGACAGAATTGCTAAAGCTGCAACGGCACATCGATCAACACAAATTGCGGGTAGCCATCTTTTTTGAAGGCAGGGATACCGCCGGTAAGGGAAGTGCCATTGCCCGCTTTACTCAGTTCCTTAACCCCCGTACCTACCGAACCGTCGCCTTAGGGAAGCCGACCAAAATTGAACGTTCGCAGTGGTATTTTCAGCGCTATTTCAAGCGCTTCCCCAACGGCGGACAAATCGTATTTTTTGATCGCAGCTGGTACAACCGGGCGCTGGTTGAGCCCGTCATGGGTTTTTGCAGTGATGCGCAGCATCAACTGTTCATGGAGCAAGTTAACCTGGTGGAAAAAATGCTGACGGACGACGGGGTGATCCTCGTCAAGTTTTGGTTTTCGATCAAGGCTATCGAGCAGAAAAAACGGATTGAAGAGCGGATCAGTACGCCCTTGATTCAGTGGAAAGTAAGCCCGGTGGATTTAGCCGCACAAGAAAAGTGGGAGGAATTCACGGCCTACAAAAACAAGATGTTTGCCCAGACGCACACCGAACATTGTCCCTGGCTGATTGTGCGGGGGGATGACCGGGAAGACAGCCGCATAGAGTCAATCCGGTACGTACTGTCCCTGATTGACTATGAGGATAAGTCGCCGGAACTAACCGGCCCGTCTGCCAACAAAGTATTCAAATGGTGCCCGCAGTAAGGCCGCAGCCCCCGCCGTCACCTACCGTTACCACTTCGCCTTTTTACCCTTGAAGGCTTTCGCCTTAGGCTTAAAATTGCCAGGCTTGTAATGCTTCTTTTTCTTGCCTTTGAACGAATCGTTGCTATCGCCTTTCGGCCCGCTGACCTTAGTTCCGCCTTCGAAGAGGCGTACGTTCAGCTCCGTACCCCGGTCAACGGCCCCGTCAAAAGCAGCCACTACTTTCTTGGCCTCCCGCGCATCTACGCCCACGTACGTGAGGTGGTTCTGGATGTCGATCTTACCAAAAGCAATTTTCTTACCGGGCACCTTGCGGTTGATCATCCCGATGATTTGCGGTACGTTGTAACCATTGTTCCGGCCGGCGGCAAAAACGATGGTAGCGTATTCGATGTTGCTCCGTTTATCCGGCCGGCTGTCCTCCGGGGCATTCATTACGGTCTTCTGGCCGCTTAACTGAGAGCTCAGCGTACCCAGCCCGTAGCCCAGAATTTGCTGAATCAGCTGCTCACGGTCCAGGTCCGCAAAGGTCTCCACCACTTCGGGCAGGTAAGCGGCAACCTTATCGTCCAGCTTAGCCTGCTTTACCTTCTCGGCAAAACGCAGGGCCCGGAGCCGGTACACTTCCTCCTGCTTCGGTACATCCAGCAGTTCAAAACTGATCTTGGAGTACTTCTCGATTTCCCGCACTTTACGCAGTTCCTTTCCGGTTACAATGCTGAGCGCAATGCCTTCTTTGCCCGCGCGGCCCGTACGGCCGCTGCGGTGCACGTATACTTCGGGAGCATCCGGCAAATTGTAATTGATTACGTGGGTGAGGTCCGAAACGTCAAGGCCGCGAGCGGCCACGTCGGTAGCCACGAGCAGTTTGATCCGTCCGCGGCGGAAGCGATTCATCACGTCGTCGCGCTGGGCCTGGCTCATGTCACCGTGCAACGCATCGGCGGTATGACCGGCGTAGCGCAGGTCTTCGGAGACACCGTTGACCTCCCGGCGGGTCCGGCAAAAGATTACGGCGTACATATCGGGGTCCATCTCGATCAGCAGACGCAACAGCGGGAAACGGTCGGAAGCACGAACCTTAAAGTATTGGTGGGTAATACGGGAGTTGCCAGCATCGGAATGTCCTACACTGATTTCTGCCGGGTCACTCATGTAATCCTGACTGATTTTCCGGGCTTCCTTAGGCATGGTCGCACTAAAGAGCAGGGTTTGCTTGTCTTCCGGCGTTGCCCCCAAAATGGCGTTGAGCTCTTCCTGGAAACCCATATTGAGCATCTCATCCGCTTCGTCAAGGACAACGCGTTGCAGCTGATCAACTTTAAGTTTTTTCCGGTTAATCAGGTCAAGGGTACGCCCCGGGGTGCCCACTACGATCTGGGCGCCGGCCCGGATATCCTTGATCTGGTGGGTGATCGGCGCACCACCGTAAACGGCGACTACGTTGACCCCCTTTCTGAACTTACTGAAGTCGGCCAGGTCCTTAGCAATCTGCAGGCAGAGTTCCCGCGTGGGGCAAAGAATCAGTGCCTGCACCGCCGCCAGATCCGTATCGACGTCATTGACCACGGGGAGGCCGAAGCCGGCCGTTTTACCGGTACCGGTCCGGGCAAGTGCGACCAGGTCCCGGTCGGAGCCCATAATCGCTGGAATCGCCGCTTGTTGTACGGGGGTGGGCGTGGTAAAGCCGAGTTCGGCTACGGCGCGTTTGACGTCATCGCGAAGCGCGCTGTCCTGAAAAGTTTCCATAATTTCGCCTGTTTTGGCAATCCCCCCAAGTCATAATTTCTTGAAGGAAAGGTAGTTACGGGCGAAATGGCTTACCACTGGGCGGTACCAAATCGTAAGGCACCTGAACTATGTAAACCGGGATTTGCCCTGTTTGAAGGTGCAAAGGTACACTTTTTCGGGGTAGTTTACTTAAAAACTTAGTTAAGTAAAGGTTAGGGCGCGGCCGCCGGTGCCGGGAAGGGATTAATGGCCAGGCAAATTCAGTCTACTGATTTATCCAGGTCCTCCAGTTTTTCCTGCAGCAACGCGCCCAGCAGTGCGTAGCCGGTTCCTTTGGTCGCCAGTTTATCGGAGCCATCGTAGGCCCGCAACTTCATGGGGCCTTCTTCGCTGATCTGAATGCCGGAAAGAAACATCTTTACGTACCGGCCTTTCTCCTCGGGTTTGCCCAGAATATCGGAGAAGGTCAGGCTGCTGATCTCCTGGTAGACCGCTGCGGTAAAAGCCCCCTTTGCCCGGTCGTTGTACAGGCAATTGACGAATTCGAAGCGGTTGGCTCCGAAGCGTTTCATCGCTTCCCAGTAACCGGGGTCGAGGAGGTGCAGTTCCGTTTTCTCCCCCCTGGCCACCAGGTACTGCTGTGAGAAGCCCTCCAGGTTGGCCAGTAGGAGATAATCATTGATGTTGGTCTTCCGCAAGCCACCTAGGTAAAGAAAATCCCGATCGGGAAAAGAAGTGACCGCTTGCTCCAGGGCTTCCTGCAAACGCGCCTCCTCGCCGGGGTTCCACAAGACGATGTCATCCACGCCGTGCTTGATGATGGGCAGGAACTGATGAAACATGGTCAGTTTTCGTTTTTTGAGCTGTGCAAAAATCTCCCCTTCCAGTAAGGCCGTAGCAAAATCCCGGTGCCGCACGTCTTCATAGGCCAGATAGGCCCGCAGAAATTTATCCCGTTGTGCCGGATCAAACGAAAGGCTGAGCGCGTTTGACAATTCACACTCCGGCTCTTTCAGCAATTTTCCAATCCGGTAAAAGAATTGGTACGCGCCTTCGTAGGTAGTAAACTTTGGCGGCCCGTCCCAGTAAAACTTAGCCCGGATATTTTGATAATCATCGGCGGTGAGGGAAAGAATTTCCGGCCGGAAGCGGTCGAAAAAATGTCCTTCGATGGGCACCTTTCTTTTCGATCCTTTCACTTCGACTACATCGTAGTATTTATCCGCCAGGAATTTCTTGTTCCAAAGCGTAGCATCCAGGTAACAGCTGCGCCGGATGGCCTCCATTGCGTAGTAGACGAAAGTTGGATTTTCCGGTTCGAAAATGTGGTAGGCAAATGCTTTTTCCAGACAGGTTTGATACGCAAAACCAGCCAGCAGATACTTGAGGACTTCAGCTTTAGCCTCCTCCTTCAACTTCTGAAACAAAGCCTCATCCTCCGTGCGGTCCCTTACTTCTCCGGCGGATTGAGCCGCGATGATTTCATTGATCTTCTCGATCCGGGAAGTGGAATTGGGGTGCGTTGTCTCCTTGATTTCCCAAACATCCTGCAGCTGCAGCAAACGTTTATCTTCCTGGAGTTTGAATACGTTGAACGCATCAGCCAGTCCGCCTACCTGGTAGCCGGCTTTCTGCAGGTGGTCTGCCGCGAGGGCATCCGAATCCAGTTCGTTCTCGATGGAAAAGCTGCTGATTGCCTTTCTGCTGTTGAAAAAGATACCAGGGTCGAATGCTCCGCTTTCCCTGCGTACGAAGCCTTCCAGGCTGTGTCGCAGTTCATAGTGAGCAATCTCGTGGCCGATAATTCCCGCCAGGCTACTTTCGGACTCAATCTCGGCGATCATGCCGATGTTGATAAAAAACATACCGGATGGCGTCATGAAGGCATTTGGGCTTCCGTCTTTAATGACATAAGCCCGGACGAACTCCTTGCCGCGGAGATCCTCCGGCAGGACATTCTGCAATACTTTGTTTACGTAGTCTTCCATCTCCTGCCAGCCATTGTACACCCGTCCACTTTGCAGGATGCTCGCCGCCCCCCGGGCGGTCTCATCAGCAAAGCGCAGGGCCGTCCGGTCAGTCATCTGGCTGAGGTACTCCGCAGGAATGTCCGCATGGGCGTAAGCGGCCAGGCTCGGCCCGTCGACCCTGAGCCGGGGGGCAAGTTGATTGACGTCTTGACGCCCGAAGTTCACCCCGGTCTGGCTAAATAAGGCGGAAGAAAAAATAATTAGTGACAACAACAGGCTGAGCCTGGACAGCAAAAAGTACATCAGATAATAAGGTTAATACACCTAAATAAAGGAAAGTTAGGTATGGTGTTAGGTTAACGCAATGGCCTGCTCGTCAGCCTGGGTCCTGGGCGTGAGCGCCCACGTAAGCTAATGCCGGGAGCTGACTCCTCCGCCGGGAAAGCGGTACTCAACAACCGCATTGTCTCGTCTTGCCCGACGACTGCTTAGCAGCCCGGACCGGAACCAATATAGTTCCGCCCTTTTCGCCGGCGAGCGAAGACCTGGCTCGCTGAATTAGCCATTGCCTCAGGTTTACAAAGCTGACAATTGGAATCAATACTGATTCGGCCACAAGATAAAAAAATGTCCCATCTACCGGCGACCACGCCTGTAGCTGTTTTACTGTTCTGATTTGGGTTTAATGCCCAAGCGGACCGAAACGATGTGACTGTAGGTGCTTCTGCCATCGTCTTCGCCTAAATCG
>JAUIIF010000234.1 GCA_030431945.1 Bacteroidia bacterium
TATTTCCTGACCCCCCCCCTCCGCAGTGCCCCATTACCCCAACAACCTACTACATTACCACCATACTCCCCTCTCCCATGTCCATATTCAAAAAACTCTTTGGCAGCCGTAAAACGTCCGATCAGCCAAAAGAACCCGTTGGCGAAGCTGCCCTGCACGCCGACCCCGCCATCCGGTTGCACCACGTTGACCACGGTAAGCACGGCGATCATCATGGGGCTCTCTTTGGCTTCAGCAACCTGGAAACGGAAGCGGGCGTCCGGTTGATACAAGAGATGATTGCTGCGGCCACCGCTTCTCCGGCCATGGCTGAAGACCGGGGCGTGGAGCTGAAGGCCTTTTCCTTTGCGGATACCACCCCACCTGGTCCGGCACACCTGGGTCTCCGGGCGGTGAGCATGGAACACCAGATGATCTCCGCTTTCCCCTACCTGCAGGCCACGCGCTCGCTCCCCTTTACGACCAAGGACATCTTCCGCTGGCAAAACGTAAACGACCTGGAAGCTGACGTGCTCGGCAATGGCAGAGATACTTTCGGCATCGGCTTTTTTGCAACGAACTGGCTGGGACGGCAGGCCGACTTTTACGGCCGGCAAAAGCTGGAGGTCCGTCTCTCCGCCTTTATTCTCGTATTGCGTGCATTTGTCCCCGACCCACCCGCCGGCGACGATCAACCAACGATTGGCCCCGACTTCTGTGGCTACTTCCCCAACGAAGGACTGCCCGGCAGAACTTACTACGACTTCATCGGCAAAATTCGCTCCGTGGCCCCTGCGGCTATCCCCGGTGGCAACGGTTACCTGCTGGAAGTACAGTTGATCAACGATGTGGAAAATCCGGACATGTTTGTCGTCGAAGCCTTCGTCAACCAGCTCAACGTGCAAATGGAGGCCCCGCCGCAGGTAGGCCAGCAGGTAACGGGCGTCGCCTGGTTCCAGGGCGAGGTCGTCTGAGGCCGTCCCCGGCGGGCAGTCTGCTCCCCTACCCTTTTTCGCACCTGCGGCCGCGCCCGGAAAACGCTGAGCACTCCCCCCGGTAAATCTTTGCACAAAAAAACTTCCTGCGGCCGCACTTAGAAAACTTTCTGCCCACTTTCCTGCGTTACCCGGCTTGCGTACCTTCGCACTCCTTTAGTATTGCCGGTTAGCCGGTCGGGGCTGGTTACGCTTCCCGGCCTGCTGGTACCGGCTTACGATCACTTCTAGCTTTCGGTCCGACTATGAAAACCCTCCTTACTTCTGCGCTCCCCTACGCCAACGGTCCGCTCCACCTGGGGCACCTGGCCGGCGCGTACCTGCCTGCTGACATCTTTGCCCGCTACCTGCGGCTGATGGGCAAGGAAGTGCTGTGGGTCTGTGGCTCGGATGAGCACGGAGCCGCGATTACCCTGCGGGCCAAGAAAGAAGGGATCACGCCCCGGGACATTATTGACAAGTACCACGAGCTCAATAAATCCAGTTTTGAACAGCTGGGGGTAAGTTTCGATTATTACCACCGCACCAGTGCGCCCCTGCACCACGAAACGAGTCAGGATTTTTTCAAAAAACTCCTGGAAAAAGGCGACCAGTTCGAGGTAAAAACCACCGAACAGTACTATGATGCGGAGGCCGAGCAGTTTCTGGCCGACCGGTACATCAAAGGCACCTGCCCCAACTGCGGCTCCGACAATGCTTTTGGCGATCAGTGTGAAAACTGCGGCAAAGACCTTTCGCCGACCGAACTGATCAATCCCGTCTCCACCATCAGTGGGGCCAAGCCGGAACTGCGCGAAACGAAACACTGGTTTTTTAAGCTGGACCAACACGAAGCCTGGCTGAAGGAATGGATTCAGCACGGTACGGTAGAAGGCCGGCAGCTGCACGACCCCAAAGCCTGGAAAAAACACGTCATCGGCCAGTGCATGAGCTGGCTGGACGGCGGGCTGCACCCACGCTCCATTACCCGCGACCTGGATTGGGGGATTCAGGTGCCGGTTGCCGGCGCCGAAGGTAAAGTCCTGTACGTCTGGTTCGACGCCCCGATCGGCTACGTATCGGCCACCAAGCAGTGGGCGCTGGAGAACGGCGGCGACTGGGAAGGCTGGTGGAAAGGCGAGGATGCCCGGCTGATTCACTTTATCGGCAAGGACAACATCGTCTTCCACTGTATTGTATTCCCCGCCATGCTCAGGGCGCACGGCGAATACAACCTGCCGGAAAACGTCCCGGCAAACCAGTTCCTCAACTTCGAAGGGGACAAGTTTTCGAAGTCCCGCGGCTGGGGCATCGAACTGCACGAATACCTGGAAACCTTTAAGGATTTCCCCAACGGTAAAGACGCCCTGCGCTGGGCATTGATCCGTAACCTGCCCGAGCAGCAGGATGCCGACTTCACCTGGGACGGTTTCACGGAATACTACGATAAAGACCTGGCCGATAAACTCGGCAACTTTTTCAACCGCGTAACGGTGCTTACGCACAAGTACTTTGGCGGAAAAGTACCTGAAGCAAATACGGCGGCGCGGGCGCAGGTGCAAAGCAAGATTTCTGAAGCAGTGCACGCCATAGGAACCCACATTGAAGCCTACCGCTTCAAAGATGCTGCTACTGCCTTCGTGGAGTTGGCCAGCTTTGGCAACACCTACCTGCAGGATGCCGCCCCCTGGTCCCTCTTCAAGGCCAACCCAGACGACCCGGCCATTGCCGAGACGATGTATAACAGTATTCAGATCGCCGCCGCCCTGGCCCTGACGGCTACCCCCTTCATTCCATTCTCAGCCGAAAAACTCCGGGCCACCCTGAACCAGGTACCCGCCAACAACGGTGACTGGCAGCTGGCCCTCGACGCCCTTACTGCCGGGCTCCCCCTGCTGCCCTCCGGGCACCTCCTCGGCGAAGCCGGCGTCCTCTTCCCTAAAATTGAAGACCGGAAAGACGACAGCCGTAAACTGATCATTCAGGGGGAACGGGACAAACTGGCGGCCATCCTGGCCCGGAAGGAAGAAGAAAAGGAGATCATTACCACCACGGCCGGCGAAGCGGCCCGCCCCGCGGCGAAGCCGGAAATCACTTTTGATGATTTCCTGAAACTCGACCTGCGTACCGCCACGATTCTCTCCGCAGCTCCGGTAAAAAAATCCAACAAGCTCCTGCACCTGACGATTGACCTGGGGACGGAGCAGCGCTCCGTCGTCTCCGGCATCGCCAAGCACTTTGCACCGGAAGACATTGTCGGCCGGCAAGTCGTCTGTGTAACCAATCTGGCCCCGCGCAAAATGGCGGGGGTACTTTCCGAAGCCATGATCCTGATGGCCGAAGACGGAGAAGGCAAGCTGGTGTTCGTGAGCCCGCCGGCCGGATTTGCAGCCGGCTGGGGCGTCCGGTAATAAGAAAATCCTTCGTGCCGCCGGTACGGTGCGCTGCCTGAAGGTCAGCAGTCCCTTTACGCCAGGCTCAGGTACGTCGATTCAGGAGTGTTTTCTACCCCAGACGCTATTCTGTCCCGGAGTCTAAACTCGGCACGTAAAGGATGACCACCTGAATGGCAATGGCCATTACGATAAGGACGGCGATCTCCAACTGGGTAAAAAGGTTGGCGGAGTTAATGGCGCGTTTACTTTCATAGAGTTCCCGCCGGCCCTCCTCCAGCTGGATGGCGGACAACTCATCCAGGTACTCCTTAACCCGGGCAAGGGGCAGGACCAGGTTTTCTTCGGGTTGATCACCTCCGGCGAAGGCCGTCTCCACCTCTTCCAGTTTCAACAAGGCCTTCTTCAGCCGGCTGAAAGCAATACCTTCTTTCGGGGTTATTTTAGTTTCGGTAAACAGCGCCGTAGACTCCTTGATGCTTTTATTCAAGGGGGCTATTCGCGGCAGAAGCTCGGTGGGTTCGGAGGTGAGGTAAAACACTTCCTTTCTCCCCACCAGTTTAGTCACATCATAGATGATATCCTGGGCAACGAGTCGGTCGGCGTAAATCGTCTCGATGGAATTACTGACTATGTCAAAATTTTGCCGGTCGATCAGATTAGTAGTCAGGATGACTACGAATACCAGAGCGATACCGAGAACCCACTTAATTTTATTGAAGAGTGTCATGATCAGGCGGTTTTATTTGAAGAAAATCAATTGAATACAGCTGTTGATGTACACACCCATTGTGCCACTTCTGAATAGTAACCAGTATTTTTTCCGAACCGCTTTGCAGCTTTGGAGCACAGCCCCCTGCAACCTGAGGGCACAAGTAAATACCTAACGTTAAACCATTTTACCGGCTGAATACGGGAGAAGAGCACTGGAGGTTCAGCCCTGTCCCGGCGACCAGGGGTGTATTTAATCAGGACAACAAAGTAAATCTACTTTAGTTGATAGTATAACTATCAAGTCTTTTTTCTACTACTGTTTCAGTCCATCCTCAAGCTGGAGCGGTATCGGAAAATTTAGCAGGGTTTTGATACAGGCAGGGGGCCGTTCGCAATTTATCCGCCGAAATCAATCTCCGTATTATCACCGATGTTCAGGCTCTGCCGCAGCCCGCCGATACTGGCGTCGTTGCCGACAACGGAGTCGCGCAGGACAATGTCGTGGATCCTCGCAAATTCCCCAATGATGGAATCGGCGACAATGGCGTGTTCCAGCTTGGTGTTGGCGCCGAGGGTGACGTAGGGGCCGACGATGGAGTTGGAGATGTCGCAGTCCGGGCCAATGTGGACCGGGTGAATGATGATGCTGTTATCAAAGGGCGGAGGATCTTCCGTGGCGAAGCCCTCCCGGTCAAGAAAGATGGCATTCGTTTCCAGCAAAACTTCCCGGCGGCCGCAATCAAACCAATTATCTACCGTGATGGTGGAAAACTCCGTTCCCCACTCCAGCATCCGCGCGAGCGCATCCGTCAGCGGGTACTCCCCGATGCTCCGGATGTCGTGCTCAATGTTGTAGGCGCAGGCTTCGATGAACTGCTCTACTTCCCGGACTTTATAGCACCCCACCATGGCCAGGTTGGACATCGGGATTTTCGGTTTCTCGAGCAGGGTACGGATGTTGCCGTCGATGTCGTGTTCCACAATCCCGAACTGGCGGGGGTCATCGACGATCTTCACGCCCAGGCAACTCGTCGGGCTGTTTTTAAAGGCTTCGTAGTCCGCATCGATAATGGCATCCCCGAAGAAAATCATGATCTCGTCGGCATCGACGTACTGATCCCGGGCCAGCCAGAGTGCGTGGGCGGAGCCCAGGCGTTCCTCCTGCGTAACAAAAACCGTATGCAGCTCCGGGTAACTCCTTTCTACGTACTCCCGGATCTTCTCCCCCAGGTACCCGATAATGAAGACAAAATCCTGCACGCCCAACTCAACCAATTGGTCAATAATAAAACTGATGATGGGCTTACCGGCCACCGGAATCAGCGGCTTTGGCTGGGTGTAGGTTAACGGACGTAAGCGCATACCGGTTCCGGCAACGGGAATAATAGCTTTCATAGTCGCAAGATAGTTGACATACGGGACAAGTTGGGCGCGACCGCGGGTGCCGGCGGAGAGATTATCAGCCGGGCAGACTTTGACGATTCAGCCGGCCGCAGTACCTTTTCCGCGCAGCAGCGCTGCCCAATGACGACCCGTTAACGATCACACACCTTTAATCTTATGCCTTTCCGCCTAATTTTCGCCCTGCTCCTGAGCAGCCTGTTCTGCACCTGCGTCCGCGCCCAAACAAACTGGCAGCCCGGCTACATTACCTCCCCCGATGGCACTAAGCAGGAGGGAGAAATTAATGCTGTTTTTTCGGAAGACCACTTTGATAATATTCAATTTCGTACCAGTGTTACCGCAACCGTACAAAAAATTGACGTAGCTGATCTGCATTCCTTTGGCACTGCTGACCGCAGCTACGAAGTCCACGAAGTAAGGGTTAATGCCGCTCCTCGCAGTGTCGAAAATGCTACGTTACTTCGCGACCACCAAACCGAGCAGGGCCGTGGAGCCCTCCTGGAGCTTCTTGGCGGCGATATTGCCTTACTCGAATACCGGGATGAACTGGGGCAGGCACATTTTTTCCTCCGTAAGCTGGCGGATACCCTAACCCACCTTCCCTATGCCCAGTATCTCGTGGAAACCGCCGACGGGGGGCGCCGCATCCGCCAGGACAAGACCTACCTGCTCTCGCTAAATCAGATCGTGGGAGATTGCCCGGGGATTTTACCAAAGATTCAACGCATAGCTTACGAGCGGAAAGCAATGATCAAGCTGATCCGGGATTATGCTTCCTGTAAGGACCTCAGCCTGACCAGGCAGCGGCCGGCAGCAAAAGATGTACTCTCCTTTGGCCTGTCACTGGGGGTTAATCGCCGCAGTTTCGATACTGGCTATCCTACCCCCCCAACCGGTATTTTCAACTGGGGTCCTTCCATTAAAGCCATCACTCCCATGGTCGGGCTGGATGTACAGTACCGACAATCAGAGTACGCTCGCTTCTCGGTCCGTGCCATTACCTACCTCGCCGTTTCCAACAAAAACCGTTCCACCACCGAACCTTCCCCGGGCAGTACAACCAATGCAGAGCGGAGGCTGGAATTATCCGCCACCTCCCTGAATTTACACCTCGGGGCCAGCTACCGGATCATTTCCGGGAAATACCCGATTAAACTTGAAGGCGGCTTAGTCATCGGCCACGCTTTTCCGGTTAAAGACATTCGTTACTCGACCATCAATGGATTCGAGCAGCATAAAGATGTCTTCTACCCGTCGGGAATAACCTGGGGCAGGTCCTACGGCATATCCATTGATCTTGACCGGCTCAACATTGCCATCCGGGATGAGACCCATACCCTGCGCCAGGACATTAACGTTGCCCTGGTCTACGGTCCTTACCTGATGGCCAGCTACCGGCTGAAGTAAGAGCTTGTTTGGGAATCCGGTTCCGACCTGCAAGCGGATTCCCAAACAAGCTCTAAGCCTACGCCTCCACCCACTTGTCCCCTACGTAGAGCCAGCCGCCTTTCACTTTTTTCCATTTTCCGGGAACGTA
>JAUIIF010000235.1 GCA_030431945.1 Bacteroidia bacterium
GTTGCTGCGAGCGTCGCTACGATGCGACCAACATTCTCGTCGAGTACGGAAACCATCGCGGCGTATTCCAGCGTCGGAAAACGGCGCCAGTGGGTACTGTCCACCAAGGCCCGGTAGGCCGCCACCTGGTCCTTCCGCCCGGTAAGGGGCACGTGGGGCGCGTAGTAATTCAGCGAAAGCAACCAGCTGGAGTCTTGCCAGGTTTGTAACAAGTTGATGGCGTGGTCCGTCAGCTTATCCGTCAGGTAATCTCCCTCCTGGCTTTCCGTCAGCAGGTCCGCCACCGGCTCCTTACTGAAAAACGGATAGTAATAGTTGTCGGGGTGCGTTTCGGCCACCGCAAAAACGTGGTCGTACCCCTGGGCGGCGGGGCCCTGGTCCCCTCGCCCGAGTTGCCATTTGCCGAGGTGAGCAGTTTTCAGACCGGCCTTCCCGGCCAGCTCCCCCAGTGTTTCGTAGTTCTTCCCCAGGGCACCATGACCGGTTCGTACCGGATGCAGCCCCGTCTGCAGGGCGGACCGGGAGGGCGGGCCAATGGGAGCCGCCGCATAAGCCTGCATAAACTGTACGCCATCGCGGGCCAGCCTATCCAGGTGGGGGCTTTTGACTAAGGGGTTGCCGTAACAATTAAGGTCGGCCCAACCCAAATCGTCCGCCACGATCAGCAGAATATTCGGCAGCTGTTCCGGCACGGTGGGCGCGGACGCAGGTGCAGAGCGGGAGGTACAGGAAGCAAACAGGGACAGGGCAAGGCAGAGCGAAAAAAGCAGTCTTTTCATCGGTGGTTCAGGGATTCGGGGCGGGTTCGGTGCGAAGATAATACGGGTTGCGGGTTGCGGGTTGCGGGTTACGGGTTGCGGGTTGCGGGTTGCGGGTTGCGGGTTGCGGGTTGCGGAAACTACAGCCCCGTGGCTACGGTGTGTTTACCTCGTTCCTGGATCAGGCCCGTGCGGACCTTCAGTTTCCGGTAAGCCTCCAGGGGGTGCAGGGCACCGCCGCGGCTGAGCCGCGCGCGTTGCAGCAGTGGGCGCACGTCCGTACGGTAAGCCCCCTGCAGGATTTCCTGACATGCCACCACATCGTGGTCGAGTTGGGCTGCAGCCAGGGCCTCCTGATCAACCAGCAACGCTTTGGCGTAGGCTTCCTGGATGGCTTCCAGGCTCTGGATCAGGTCTTCGAGCGGGTCCTTGATGTTGTGGCTGGCGTCGATCATCCAGGCCAGGTCCGGATTATGGGGGTTGTTTTGCATCCCGTAGACCAGTTCACTGAAGATAAGAAACAGGGCGTAAGGTTTGATGCTGCCGACCGTCAGGTCATCATCCCCGTATTTACTGTCGTTGAAGTGAAAACCGCCGAGTTTTCCCTTAGCCATCAGGGTGGCCACGACTTGTTCAATGTTGGAATTGGGCAGGTGGTGGCCGAGGTCCACCAGGGTATAGGCGCGGTCCCCGCAGGCATTGGCCAGCATGAAGCTGGTGCCCCAGTCCATAATTACCGTGCTGTAAAAATTGGGTTCGTAGGGTTTATACTCAATCAGGAGGCTCCAGTCTTCCGGCATGCCGGTATAAATTTCCTGAACGCTCTTTTCCGTCTGTGCCAGGGCGCGCTGAAAAGATCGCTGCCCGGGAAAGCTGGTACCATCCGCCAGCCACACCGTGAGGCTTTTGGAGCCGAGTTGTTCGCCAATCCGCACCACCTCCAGGTTATGCGCTACGGCCTGCGCCCGGATGGCTTCGTCGGTATTGGCCAGGGAGCCATGTTTGTAGCTGTGCGTAGCGTGGGGCTGGTCCTGAAAAGTATTGGAATTGATGGCGTCAAAAACCAGGCCATTCTCCGCCGCGAGGTCCCTGACGGCAGTGTAGTCCGTAGGTGTATCCCAGGGGATGTGCAGGGAAATGGCGCCGGCCGTCTGGGTCAGGGCGTGCAGGATACCGACATCGCTGATTTTTTGCTCCAGGCTTCCCGGTTCACCGTGGAAGGAAAAGCGGCCGAAACGGGTTCCGCCGGCGCCCAGGGCCCAACTGGGCACGGCGACCTGAAAATCGGCCAGGGCTTTGACGAGAGGGTCTACGGCGACGTTGGCCCGGGAAAGATTCTCGGCCAGAAAATTAAAGTTGGCGTCGTGGTGGGCTAAATTGCCGTTAGCCGCGGCGATCTGATCTTTGGTGATTTGCATGATGTGCGGGTTGCGGGTTGCGGGTTGCGGGTTGCGGGTTACGGGGTGCGGGGTGCGGGGTGCGGGGTGGTGGCGCGGACGCAGGTGCAGGGAAAGTTAAGCGGAGCGAAGAAAATTTGTCTCTCTTTGCACCCTTAACCATTCTTTGCACCTGCGGCCGCGCCGTAAAATAATGACACGATGAGACTGCGTGGTCACTGCCTTGGATTTGGCCACGCCAGGCCCACCTACCGTACGAAGGCATTGGCCATCCCACCGTCCACATTGATGATGTTTCCGGTTGTTTTTGTCAGTATCCCCACGCAGGCGAATACCCCGTCGGCAATATCCTCCGGCCGGATAATTTCGTTGAGCAGGTTACGCTTGGCGTAGTGCGCCGGCAGCTCCTCCACGGTGATGCCGTAAGCTTTGGCCCGGCCCTCGGCCCAGGCGCCTTCCCAGATTTTGCTGCCGACGATGACCCCGTCCGGATTAACCGTATTTACCCGGATGTGGTCCGGGCCCAGCTCTGCGGCCAGCAGACGGGCCATGTGTTGCTGGGCCGCTTTGGCCGTGCCGTAACCGACATTGTTTGGTCCGGAAACCAGGCCGTTCTTACTCGCGATGCTGATGAAATCGCCGCCCGTACCCTGATCGCGCATTACGGCGACTGCGCGCTGGGCCAGTTCGAATTGCCCTTTGACCAGCACATCTTGCAGGATGTTCCAATCCTTTTCGGTGTGTTCTTCCAGCGGTTTGGAGATGGCGAGTCCGGCACTGTGCACGACGATGTCCACACCGCCGAATTCCAGACAGGCCTTGTCGAAAGCCGCCTGAATGGAAGCCACCGAAGTCACGTCACAAACGGCGTAGGCAGACTGGTCCTTTTTGTAGGTAGCGTTTGCTTCCCTGAGGCGGTCTTCGGCAATATCGGCAAGCACTACGACGGCGCCTTCGGCGACGAGTTTGTCCGCAATGGCCTTACCGATGCCGCCGCCGGCCCCGGTGACGAGGGCTACTTTCCGGCTCAGTGGTTGCTCCTGCGGCATCCGCTGCAGTTTGGCTTCCTCCAGCAGCCAGTACTCGATGTCAAAAGCTTCCTGCCGGGGCAGGCTGGTGTAGGCCGTAATGGCTTCGGCACCACGCATTACGTTGATGGCGTTGATGTAAAACTCGGAAGCCACCCGGGTAGTCTGTTTGTTTTTCGCGAAGCTGAACATACCCACGCCCGGGTAAATGATGATCACGGGATTGGGGTCGCGGACGGCGGGGCTGTTGTCCCGCTTATGCTTATCGTAATAAGCCTGGTACTCCTGCCGGTACTGCGCAAAGGCGGGTTCCAGTTTAGCGAGTACGGCGGTGCGGTCAGTAAGGTCTTCGTCAGCGTCCAGTTGCAGGACCAGGGGCTGAATTTTGGTACGGAGAAAGTGGTCCGGGCAGGAGGTCCCCATGGGCGCGAGGCGCTCCAGGTCGTGGCTGTTGATGAACTGCAGCACGGTGTCCGTATCGGTAAAGTGGCCGACCTGGCGGGCCTGCGAGCTGGCCAGGCCACGCAAAAGGGGCATCAGCTTCGCCGCCTGGCTTTTACGCTGCTCCGCCGGCAGGGGTTCGACTTTCTGCCCGCCGAAGACCTGGTCACCCTGGGCCTTTACCCGTGTTTCAATGTATTCGGAAGCCATTTCGATTACTTCCAGGCTATTGAGGTAACATTCGTAGGCGGTATCTCCCCAGGTAAACAGTCCGTGGCTACCGAGTACGATGCCCCGGATCCCGGGGTTGTCCGCCAGGCATTTCTCCAGCTGCAGGCCGAGGTCAAAACCAGGGCGTTGCCAGGGTACCCACCCCATGGTATCTCCCCAGATTTCTTTGGTGATTTTTTCACTATCCTTCGCTGCAGCTACGGCGATCAGCGCATCCGGGTGGAGGTGGTCGATGTGCGCAAAGGGCAGCAAACCGTGCAGGGGGGTATCAATGGAGGGGGCTTTGGAGTCGAGGTCATAAATGCAGTGGTTAAAAAGGCCGACCATGCGGTCTTCGTCTTCCAGGCCGCCGTACACTTTTTTCAGGTCCCGCAGGCGATCGGTGTAGAGCCCGGCGATGCCGGAACGCGTCAATGTACCGATGTCGCCACCGGAGCCTTTCACCCACATCACTTCTACTTCCTTCCCGGTCAGGGGGTCCTTCTCCATTGTTTTACAACTGGTATTGCCTCCACCGTAGTTGGTAATGCGCAGGTCTGCGCCGAGGAGGTTGGACCGGTACAGGAAAAGGGCGACCTGGTCGTCGCCCAGGCTGGCGGCCTTGGCCTCATCCCATAGGTAATCGACGTGTTTGAATTGGGTAACAGCAGTTGGCATGATGCAGGTGGGTTGTTTTGATGATGGCGCTAAATTAGTTGGAGGTCGTACCGATGCCGTCCTGTACTGTACCGGACCGGTTAGAATCGGGAAAATCTCCAGCGAGCAACCCGCACAGTACAGGACGGCCGATTGAACTGCTCTTCTTTTTTTTGGGGACTGACAGTAGTGTCCAGGACATTTCCCCTGGCCGGCTATTTCCACGATCAGGGGCGAGGTAGTCCCTGTCCTACTGCAACAGGTAGCCCTCAGCCTGCCCGGAATCAGGAACTTCCAGCGTAATCAGCGAACATAAAGATTTTAAAAACTATCAGGCAGTAAAGAATTAATTACGTTAAGATGCAGCTTTATGGCCACCACCACCATTTTTCTTCCGCAAAGAATTCTGCTTTTTTCCGGAGGACAGACTGACCGTGAAGCCCCTAACCAGCTCGTTCAGAATCAATAAAACCAACTACGCTTCATGCAAATTTTAAAACACATTACTATCGACGAGGAGTCCCGGGTACCCAAATACCGCCAAGTCGTAGAGAGCATTATTGAAAACATTTCCAACGGTAAATTAAAAATTGATGATAAGATACCGTCCATCAATATGCTGAGCGAGGAGTTTTATCTTTCCCGTGACACCGTTGAAAAAGCCTATAACATCCTTAAGGAGCGCAACATTATAACCTCGGTCATGGGCAAGGGGTACTACGTTACCCGGACCCCCCTGGTTGGCAAACTCAACGTATTGTTCCTGGTGAATAAGCTGAGTTCCTACAAGATGCGGATTTACAACTCCTTCGTCCAGGCACTGGGCACCAATGCCCACACTGACCTGCACATATACCATTGTGATGAAACGCTCTTTCTTAATCTTTTGAACAAAAACCTGACGTCGTACGACTACTTCGTCATTATGCCCCACTTCAAAACCCCGGCCCTGCGCCACATCAGCTTCACCGAGGAAGTAGTCAAGGCCCTGGATGACATCCCCAAACACAAACTGATTATTCTTGACAATAACCTGATTGACCTGCAGGGAGATTTTTCCATTGTTTACCAGGATTTCGAAGATGACATTTATCTCGCGCTGAAAGATGGTCTGGAAAAAATTTCCAGGTACCAGAAGTTGTTCCTGGTTTACCCGGATAAATCCATCTACCCTTATCCCCGCCGGATCATGCATGGTTTCCGCAAGTTTGCGGTCGAGTCAAAGATGGCCTTTGAAGTCATCAGTGAAGTTTACGAAGACATGATCCTGGAGTCGGGCGATCTGTTCATTACCATTGCGGAAAACGACCTGGTCAACCTCGTTAAACAGATTCGGGACAACGGCATGGTAATGGGTAAAGACATCGGCGTCATTTCTTACAACGAGACGCCGCTGAAGGACCTGTTGGGAATTACCGTCATAACGACTGATTTCAACCAAATGGGCCGCACGACCGCCGAGCTGGTGCAGACCAAGACAATTGCTAAAATCCGCAATCCCTTTCGGTTTATCGACCGGGAGTCGGTGTAGCCGGCTCCCGGTCAGCAACCAGTACGGTACCGGATGCGCGAACGCAGGTGCCGGGTTTACTTTAAGGCATGATCAAGTGTACCCTCCTTTGCTCCTGCATGTTTCTGCTGGCCACCTGCGGCCGCGCCCCTGATCCACTTCCGGCAAAACCGAACATCGTTTTCATTCTTGCCGATGACTTCGGCATTATGGACAGTGAGGGCTACGCCCGCCACTTTACGGGAGCCCGTACAGATAGTATGTACTACGAAACGCCGAATTTACTCCGGCTAATGACAGAAGGTGCTTCGTTCAGTCAGGCCTACGCCACCCAGCTCTGCAGCCCTACCCGGGCGGGCATTTTAAGCGGCAAGTATGCGCCGCGCGTCGGGTTCATGACGGCCATGCCCCTGCGGGAAACGTACTATAATCAGGGCCTGCCGGTACCCGCAGGCTATTACGCACACGACGTTCTGGACCATCACGACAACATTCTTATTGAGAGGGCCTGGGACAACGCGACCTCCAATGCCGCCCTGCCCACCGGTGCGCCGGAAGATAACGGCCAGGACATCTTCAGCCTGGCTGAAGCCCTGCCGGACTATGCGGCGGCTTTCATTGGCAAATGGCACATCGGCGGCTTTGGTGCCGCCGGACACCAGCCGGCCGATCATGGCTTCGAGCCGCTCGCCTGGTTTGACGGCGGTGGCTCGGCCTACTACAACTGGCGCCAAAGCTGGAACCAACGCAGTAAAGCCCGCTTCCCCAATATGCCGCAGCCCGACTGGGCCATTGGTAACGCCGGAGACTCTACCGGACAAGCCTACCTGACGGATGACCTTACCGCCCAGGCACTCGACTATCTGGAGAAACGAGCCGCTACCCCCACGGAACCCTTTTTCCTCTACCTTTCGCATTTTGCCGTCCATTCCCCCTACCAGGGCGTACCCGCTGAAGTCGCTTATTTCGCCGCTAAGGAT
>JAUIIF010000874.1 GCA_030431945.1 Bacteroidia bacterium
CTTAAAAACCAAAAACCCCGCCACTCCATCTTCAGGAGCAGCGGGGCTTCTTCGTTCAGCAGGCTTGCAGCCTGCAGTTCAATGTGGCCTTACCGAACCACCACCATCTTCTTCGAAGCCGTAAAAGTCACCTGTTGTCAGCGTGTACGTCAGTACACCGCCCGGCTTTCTGTTCCTCAGCACTACGTTGTTCAGGTGAGCAACTTCTAGTCCGGCACCTACCGTGTGATCACCTGACTGGCGACAACTCGTAAGGGGAAGGCCGGTACAATTCAAAAGAAAAGCGGCCCAGTAGCTTACTGCTAAAGTCTACCCCCGGTTCCGCAAATCATCAATAAAGCGGATCAGTTCCTGCTCGTCGTACACCAGTACTTCCCGCGGTTTGGAGCCCTGCGCGGGGCCGACAATGCCAAGTTGTTCCATCTGGTCCATGATCCGGCCTGCACGGTTGTAGCCCAGCTTCAGGCGTCGCTGGATCATGGACGTGGAACCGTGCTGCTGCTGAATGATCAGCCGGGAAGCATCCTCAAACATATCGTCAAGGTCGGCGTAAGAAAGCGCCCCGGAACCGGCCATTTCCTCGTCCGTATTGTATTCCGGCAGCAAATAGGGCTCTACGTAGCCCCGTTGGTTACCGATGAAATTGATGACTTCTTCCACTTCCGGGGTGTCCACAAAAGCCCCCTGCAAACGAACCACGTCGCCGCCGTTACTGAGCAGCATGTCGCCCCGCCCGATCAGCTGGTCGGCTCCACCGGAATCCAGGATGGTACGGGAGTCGACTTTCGCCGTAACCTTATAGGCAATCCGCGCCGGGAAGTTGGCCTTGATCACGCCAGTAATGATGTTAACCGAGGGGCGCTGGGTTGCAATAACCAGGTGGATCCCCACGGCCCGGGAAAGCTGGGCCAAACGGGCAATGGGCATTTCCACCTCCTTGCCGGCCGTCATGATCAGGTCGGCAAATTCGTCAATAATCAGGACGATGAAGGGCAAAAATTTATGCCCCTTTTCCGGGTTCAAACGGCGGGCCACAAACTTTTCGTTGTACTCCTTGATGTTTCTCGCGGAGGCTTTCTTCAGCAGGTCATACCGTTGGTCCATCTCAATACAGAGGCTGTTCAGGATGTGAATAACCTTGGTCGTCTCCGTCGTAATGGGCTCCGTCTGCCCGGGAAGAAAAGCCAGAAAATGACTCTCCAGCTTGGCGTAAGGGAATAATTCTACTTTCTTGGGGTCAATCAATACAAGCTTCACCTGCGAAGGGTGCTTCTTGTACAGGATGGACATGATGATGGAGTT
>JAUIIF010000236.1 GCA_030431945.1 Bacteroidia bacterium
GGCAACAGAAGCAGTGCGGCTGACGAACTCGACCGTAGTCCGTTACGCCACCTTTACCGCAGACGGGACCAGGACCGGACCAGTGCAAGGCGGCACCTACTTCATCAACGAACCGGAAACGCACCTGATGACCCTGAGCATCGGCATCGATCCCTGGCGGCTTTTCGACCCGGTAAGCGGCTGGTTCCAGGCCGGCCCCGGTGCCGACCCTGACCACTGGAAGAAACCAGGGGCAAACTGGTGGACTAAGCAGGAACACCCGGCCCACTTCGACCTGCTGGAAACGGACGGGAGCTGCGTTTTCAGTAGTACCGTCGGCTTCCGGATGTTCGGCGGAATGAGCCGCCTCCATCCCCAAAAATCATTTTCCCTCTCGGCCAGAAAATCATACGGCCAGAAACGCATCAAACACCCAGTTTTCGGGGAAGCGGGCGGCAAGTCGTTTCAGTTTCTGGTGGCCCGCAACGCCGGCTCCGACTGGAACCGCAGTTACCTCCGGGACGCCCTGCTCACCGGCCTGCTACAGGATGAAAGCTGGGACCTGGAACGACAAGCCGCCCGCCCCGTACAGGTGTATCTCAACGGACAGTACTGGGGCATTTATCACCTGCGGGAAAAAATCAACCCGCAGTTCATCGGTGACCGCTTTCCGGACGTCGACAAGAACAAAATAGATTTTCTGGAGCACAAAGAGTCGGTTAAACACGGCACCCTCGGCGCCTACCGCAAAGTACTGCGCTACGTGGAAAGCCATGACCTTTCCGTACCGGAGCATTACCAGGAACTGGCCACGCTGATGGACATCGACAATTACATGCGGTTACAGATTGCGCAGACCTACTTCGACAATCGGGATGCCGGTGGCAACATCCGCTTCTGGCGCCCCCAAACGCCCGACGGCCGCTGGCGCTGGATCCTTTACGACGTAGACCAGGGGTTCGGCCTCCACGCGGACGATGCCTTTACACGCAACACCCTGGCTTTTTATACCGAACCCAACGGACCGAGCTGGCCCAACCCGCCCTGGTCCACCCTTTTCCAGCGGAAGCTACTGGCCAATGCTGAATACCGCCGGCTGTTCGTGAACCGGACGCTCGACTACCTGCACACCGACTTTTCTCCGGTAACGGTGGCCGCCGCCATTGAGCGGCGGGTGGCAGGCCTGGCCTACGACATGCCGCGCCAGCTGGCCCGCTGGCGGGGGAAAGCCCAAAACTGGCAGCTGCACCTGGAACGGATACGGAAATTCGGGCAGCAGCGGCCCGCCTACCTCCGGGAGCACTTACGTCATTTCTGCGCCGGTGGCGCAGACCGGGAAGTAACCATCATCGCTGACCCCGGTGGCATGGTAGAACTCAACCGAAACATCCAGGTGGATGAAGGCAGTTATACCGGCAGCTATTTTCAAAACCTCCCCCTGCACCTGCGCGCCGTCGCCCACCCCGGCTTCCGCTTCACCGGCTGGGCCGGGCAGGCAGCCACGGCCGCCGATCTGAGCCTGAGCCTGCAAACCGCTAAGACCTATACCCTCCGCGCCAATTTTGCACCTTATGACCACCCACTGGCCGATCAGGTCATTTTCAACGAGGTTCACCCCAGCGGAAAAGCAGCAGGAGACTGGCTCGAATTGCACCACCGCGGCACGGAACCTGCTGACCTTGCCGGATGGGTCTTAACGGACGGCAAACACAAATTCCGCCTCCCTCCGGCCCGCCTGGCACCCGGAGATTACCTCGTGATCTGCGCCGACAAAAAACGCTTCGCCACCAGCCACCCCACCGCCAACAACGTGATCGGAGGCCTCTCCTTCGGGCTGGACAAGGAGCACGAACACCTGGGCCTCTACGATCCGGAAGGGGCTTTCGTGGCCACTTTCCGCTATGAGGTAAGCCCGCCCGACACCTCTTTTGCCTACGCCCTCGTCCGCCCCACCCTCGACCCGCAGGACGCCCGCCACTGGGCACTGGCAGCAGGAGAAGGAACCCCCGGCGCTGCTAACCCGGAACACCTTCAGGCTTCCGTCATCACCAAACAGGACTACTGGCTGCGGATCGGCGTCGGCCTGGGGGTGTTACTGATCGTCGGGTTTGTCCGGGTGCTGAAGGGATAGGGTTGCGGGTTGCGGGTTGCGGGTTGCGAAATTTCAGTCAACGTATTCAAAACGTAACCCGCAAGCCGTAAAATGCCACCTGCATGACGAAGCAAATTTTTCGTCCTGTTACCTTTGCCCTGCTGTTGCCACCGCCTTCAGGCATTGCAGGCAGTTAACTTACCCTCAACTTATACCGCTATGCTTTCTCGTCCACGTCGTAACCGCCAATCAGCTGCCATCCGGGGTCAGGTTCGGGAGACGGTACTAACGCCGGCTAATCTCGTCCAACCAATTTTCCTGATGCCCGACCCCCACGCACGCCTGCCCATTGCGAGCCTGCCGGGCACCTTCCGGCTGGGAATTGAGGAAGTGGTAAAGGAAGTAGCGGCCTGTCGCTCACTGGGCATTTACAGTTTCATTATGTTCCCTGCGGTACCGGAAGAGCATAAGGACAAAACGGGCACCTACGCTACCAGTGCGGAAAACTTCTACCTCCACGCAGCGACGCGCCTGAAAACGGAATTTCCGGACATCTGCCTGATTTCCGACGTTGCCCTGGACCCCTACAGCACCGACGGGCACGATGGCCTGGTCGTCAATGGCAAAATCGACAACGACCAAACCCTGCCGCTGATCGATGCCATGGCCGTAGCTCAGGCCCGGGCCGGCTTCGACGTGATCGGGCCCAGTGAAATGATGGACGGGCGGGTGGCAAGTATACGTAAGGCCCTGGACGCCGAAGGGTATACTGACGTTTCCATCATGAGCTATACCGCCAAGTACGCCAGCGCCTTTTACGGCCCTTTCCGGGATGCACTGGACTCAGCGCCCCGCCTGCTGAAGGATGTCCCCACGGACAAAAAGACTTACCAGATGGACCCCGCTAATCGCCGCGAAGCCCTGCGCGAGGCAGCCCTGGATGCTGCCGAAGGTGCAGACTACCTGATGGTTAAACCCGCCATTAATTACCTGGACATCATCCGGGAGTTGGCCGACGCCCACCCGCTGCCCATCGCCGCCTACCACGTTTCGGGAGAGTGTGCCATGCTGCTGGCCGCTGCGGAGCGCGGCTGGCTCGATTATCAACAAGCCGCCAGCGAGGCGCTCCTGTCCATCCGCCGGGCGGGTGCCACGGTGATCATCAGTTATTTTGCCAAGGACTTTGCCAAATGGTGCCAGCGTGATTTTCATTAACTGGTACCCGTTGAAGCTTAGAGCTTGTTTGGGAATCCGGCAATGCATACGCGAGCCACTGCAGTTCAAATATCTCTTTTTCCTTCAGCGCATGCGCCAGGGCAGGGCAATAACCGCCTGGGGCTCCTGCCCCTTCACCGTAGTTTTCAGTTCCTTCAGCACCAGCCGTAAATTCGGATTGGTAACGCCGATGACCCGCAAATCGGTAGGATGCGTGCGGTGGGCAAATTCGATCCGGGCAGGATCGGATAAACTAATCAGGCCATTAACCAGGTCTTCCATCATCGCTTACGAAGTTAATCGGCCAACTCTCCCCACCCCAGGGCATCGATGGACGCTGGATCCGGCTTTCCCGCAAACACCACCACCCGGTACCGCGAAAGATAGGTTTGACCCGGAGCCAGCAAAAAACCTTCCGTCACGACCGGAGAGACGGAAAAGTATGGCATCGTGGGGTGCGTCCTGACGGGGACCGGCCAGCGGAAATTTTCCGGATGCGGAAGGATGGCCAGGCCGCCATCGCCGTTGGGCAGCTCTCCGTAGATCGCCGTCCATTCCGGTCGGGTATGGTTGGCGGCCGCACCGGTCAGTCCGTCACTGGTCAGAAAATTTGCCGGACTTAAAAAGTAGGCACTGTCTGCCGCATTCCAGTACTTACTGCCCCGCAGGCCGAGCCCGCCGTACAGGTGTTTATTCAGGAAGAGTGTATCCTCCGTCACGTTAGTTTGCTCACTGCGGACATCCCAGACAAAGGGGGCCGTACGATCGTGTACCCGGACGGTGAGGTCTTCACGTAGCACGGTTACCTCCTGGGGCACCAGGCTCTGGTGCACTAACCGGGCCTTGAAGCCTACCGTGCCGTCCTGTTGCGTTGTTTCCAGCAGTTGTACGTGTTTTACCGTGGCCAGTTCTTTGTGGGTGTTCCAGAAATCGACGAAGCTGTCCCGGAAAGTCGTGTTGGTCCAGGCCGTAAAGAAGCCGTGCTGGTGCGTATGTCCGCGGGGGAAATCATCCGTTACTACCGCTCCCCCGGGGTTCCACACCGGGTGGATAAACCCACTGCGGGTATAGTGTTCCTCCGTGTCGGTGGGCAGCTGCGGGGTCAGCCAGTAGTTCAGGACCGGTTGGTCGCCGTGGGCAATACGCACGTAGTCTTCCGTTTGCTCCAGCCGGAGATCATTTTTCAGGTCCGCCTTACCGGCTTGGTTTTCCGGGGCGCGGCCGCAGGATGCCAGCAGGAAGATAAGGGAGCAGAGGAAGACAGGAAGGCGGTGGATCATCGGGCCAAATTAAGCCTTTGCCCTCAATACTCCTTCCAGAGCTTGAGTTCCAGCTTAGCGGCGACTTTTTTCGCGTCAAAGTTAGCGGCGATGTCGGCGAATTTGGGCTCTTCCCATTTTGATGCCGGTGGCTGGCTGAAGCCATAGGGCTCCGTGGGGATGCCGAAAAAATTACGGTCCAGTTTCCCGTTTCCGTTTACGTCGTGGTAAGCGGCCAGTACGTACGTACCGGTGGAGGGGAGGGTTACTTCCAGGTCCACCACCTTACCCGTACGCGGCTGTACCAGGGAGGTTATTTCGCGGCGTTCGGCAAAGTCTGCCGGCGAAGCGTAAACGGCCAGGTGAATTTCGCCGCCCTCCGGGCTGCTGCTGCTCACCTGCACGCTGATGGCGTGTGGCGAGGTAAAGAAGAGGGTAAAGATGAAAAGGTAAAGGGACATAAGACCAATCGTTACTACAGGAATAGAAACGTAGCAAAACGCCATTTGTGAGTAGCGAATCCGTTATTTTAGTCTTAAAGGACCGCACAGCGGGGAAGGTTCAGGCCGGGCACTGCACAAACGGGTGGGCACCGGCAAGAAAAAACCCGTAGCCGGGGGGACTACGGGTTTTTTCACCTTCCGCACGGGGATGCGGTATGGCCGGTACTGCTTAGCAGTACTTGTCAAAAGCCATTTTCAGGTTTTCGGCAATGATTTCAGCACTCCGGCCTTCGATGTGGTGGCGCTCCAGGAAGTGCACGAGCTTACCATCCTTAAACAAACCGATGGCCGGGCTGCTGGGTGGGTAAGGTAGCAGGTGTTCCCGGGCAACGGCGGTAGCCTCACGATCCACCCCGGCAAAAACGGTATACAGGTTATCCGGTTTTTTCTCATTCCGGGCCGCCATTTTAGCTCCGGGACGTGCATTCGCTGCGGCACAGCCGCAGACGGAGTTGACGACCAGCAGTGCCGTGCCTTCCGTAGCGCCGAGTGCGGCGTTTACTTCTTCGGCGGTGGTCAGGCCGGTAAAACCGTGGGCCGTGAGGTCCTTGGCCAGCGCCGTGGCGAACTTCTCGACGTGCTCGGCGAGCTTGCCCGGCACCTGGAGCTGACGCGCCAGGGGCTTCATGGACGGCTGAATCTGCAGCTTCTCGTCGTCGATCAGCTTGATGGCCACCAGGGCCAGCACGGTGCCGACCTCGGAGGACTTGACGCGGAGCCGGTTGTCCGCGGCGGCGCCCGTGATCGAGAAGGTGGACTCGATGGCGTAGAGCCGGTTGCGGATGGGGTCCCCATCGCGCTCCAGGCGGCGGTTGCGGGTGAACTCACCGGCGAGGCGGACCGAGTCCGACTCGTTGCCGAGGAAGTCCGAATCCACCGCGACGATGCGCTCGGCCCGGACCAGATCGTAGGTGAGCCGGCTGTTGGGGCCGCCGAGGCTCTCGGCCGCCTTGGCGGTGTTCGCCGCGTAGTTGACGTCGTGCAGGAACAGCCGCGCGCCAGGGTTGCCCTGGGCGTAGTCCTTGAGCAGGGCGCGGTAGCTCGGCGACATGTTGCCGTCGACGAGGATCCCGACGCCGTTGCCCTTGCGGGCCTTCCAGGCGCCGAAGATGGCATCGAGGGTCTGCCAGGCGGTGTTCCAGTCCGAGGGCAGCTGCTCGTTGCCCTCGTAGGTCAGCGTGGCGTGGTAGCCCTGCGCGTCGCTGCCGAGGTCGGAGTAGCGAGCCTTGCCGTTGGAGAGGCCCTCCTCGACGCCGGTCTTGCACTCATCGGCGGCCGCGCGAGCGCGGTCGAGGGACTTGGTCTCCTCCTGGATGCGCTCCTCGGCGAAGCGGCACAGGGCCTCCTTCGCCAGCTCCTTGGCCTGGTCGGCGCTCTCGGCACCGGAGTAGTGGACGGCCTGGAGGGTGGAGCGGGGACGACGGCTGCGCTCGGGATCGTAGAGCTCGAGGACCGAGGCCTGGGCGTAGCCGCTGGTCTTGCCGTTGGAGGACGGGTGGTCCGGGTTGCCCTCGATCTTGATCGGACGCCCGTCGGCGCTCTCGACCAGGAGGCCGAGCACCGTGCCGCCGAACTGGGCGGCCGTGGCGTACATGACCGACTGACCCGGGATGTGATCCTCGGGCCGAGTCGTGAAGGGCATGATGTACTCGGGCGGCTTGCGAGCGCCGCAGCCGGTCAGCCCGGCCAGGGCGGTGGAAGCCCCGAGAAGGCCCATGAACTTGCGGCGGGAGGCCCCACCACCGATCACGAGCTCGTCGGCGCCGGGCGGGAACTCCTGGGAGTCGCCGGCGTTTTGGGGACCGAGGACCTTGAGCCGCGTCTTCACGCGGCGGTCCTCGAGGCTCCGCCAGTAGCGCTTGAGGGTGTCGTTAGGCTTGGTCATGACGTCTGCCTTCCCC
>JAUIIF010000237.1 GCA_030431945.1 Bacteroidia bacterium
TTCCCATACGTACGGTACGATCGGCACCATGGGCGAGGAAGTGGGGGAACAGGAGCTCTAAGCGGGATCACTACTCCTGGTTCAGTTCGTACCAGTCGATGTTCCGGGTCAGCCACATGATGGCGCCTAGAATCAGGAGCAGCCCCAGGGAGCCGAAGAGCAGGGCGTAGTCCTGCAGCTGCAGTAAACTGTAGAAGAAGATGTACAGGATCAGCAGAATGGCCGCCACCATCAGCGTGAGTTTACGGTTACGGAGAATAAACCAGCTGTACATCGTGATCAGGCTGACGATGGCGGCGCAGCTGATCCAGTAAGCGGCATCGAACAGCAAGTGCTCACTGATCGACAGAAGGAGGACGTAGAACAAAATGATCGCTGCGCCGATCAGCAAATACTGGATCGGGTGAACCCGGCGCTTATTTAACACCTCGATGAAAAAGAAGGTCAGGAAGGTGATGAAAATGAACAGAATGGCGAAGTTGGTACTCCGGTAGGTTTTCTGGTACTCATCAACGGGGAGCAGAAGGCGGAGGCCGAAGAGATCGCCCGCATTTTCATACCCTGTATATTCACCTTGCCAAGAGCCGTTAAGGTTACCGGGTTGATCATTTGGCAGATAACTCCCCGTCCCCTGCTGCGGGTAGTTGCGATTTAACTGCAGCACTTCCCAGCTGGCGGTAAATCCGGCGGGAGTCACCTCCCGCTCCTTGGGCAGGAAACCGCCGTCGAAGCTGGGGTTGGCCCAGCCACCGCTGATGCTTACATTTGTTTGCTTGCCGAAGGGGCGGAAGTAGAGCGAAGAGCTCCCGTTCAGGTTCAGGTCAAAGCGGAAGTCCAGGTCACTTTCCTGCCCCGTGAGGGCGATGGGTACACTGGCGCCGCTCCGGAAAATCTCTTTGGTTACCGTCCCGGGGCCCAGGCTCAGGGTTGTGTCGGCAAGGGTCAGGTCGATGGCTGCCTGGACGCCCGTCATGTCCGTAATGCCAATGGTGAACAAGGCATCTTTCCACTGCAGGGCGCCGGCGGGAATGTTGAGGGCGGCGGCATTGAAGCCGCCGAAGTTCCCTTTGATCTCCAGGGTGGTATTGTACAGGACGACCACAAAGATGCCGCGGTAACGCTCCTGCGGATCGAGTTGTCCGTCTACCTCAATAACATCCGGCAGGAAGTGTGCGTAGCCGCTATTGGACACGGCAGTCTTGCCGTCAGTGCTCAGGGTATTGTAACTGTAGGGTACGGAGATGACCGGTCCGCCCACCACCTGATCGGTCCCCCACTTGGCGGCGACTTCCTGCTGGGCGGAATCCCGCAGTTGCTGCCGGTCGAAGATCAGCCCGTCCAGCATAGTAGCCGGAATGAGCAGGAAGAGAATCATCACGCCGATGATCAACAGCTTAAGGGTGACGGAACGGCGCGCCCAGGTATTGAGCCGATCAAAAAAAGAAGGAGAGTCAGCCATGGTTAGGTAGCGTAAGTGGTCCGCCGAAGATACGGGGAAGGATTGGTACTCATGGCCCCGGCCCGGTGCCGGCTCCCTTCAGGCATTCCTGTGCACCTGCGGCCGCGCCCACAGGGCCTGCATCTGCCCCCTCTGCCCGGCTCTTCATCAACTGCTCAGCTCTAATGGGTGAGGCAAATGCATTTTTTTCAGTCAGAAAGCGACATTATGACACCCTGTTTCACCCAAAACTGCCATAAAGTCGCAAAAAATGCCCCCGTTTTTGCCTGGCCTGTGCTTTGCCCATGGGGAATCGTCCGGCAATTTCGCCGAAAAATGAACTGCATAAAACTACCAAGCGATGAAACTCATCAATCATAACCGCCCCCTTCCCGCTAATTTTTTCCGCTTCTTTGACGATCACGTAACGCAGGCAGCTGACAGCTACCGCCCTGCCGTCAACATCCTGGAAACGGAAGATACTTTTACCCTGGAGCTCCTGGCCCCCGGTCGGGTGAAAGATAACTTCAACGTTGCCTTCAACGAAGGAACATTGGAGATTACCTACACCACGCCTACTCCGGAGGCCAATGATGCTACGCCCGTGGCTCCTACCTTCCGCCGGCAGGAGTTTAAGCTGGCCGACTTTACCCGTCGCTTCCAGCTGGATGACTCCGTAATTGACGTTGAGGGTATCGATGCTACCTACCAGGATGGTGTCCTCCGCCTGGCCCTGCCCAAGCGGGAAGAAGCCCTGCCTAAGCCTCCCCGCCAGATTGCGGTGGCTTAAGCTAAGATTTTAGCGTAAAGTTTAGACGATTGGCCGGTCCGGGAATACGCCCGGGCCGGTCATTTTTATTTGGTGCGGGAGCACCACGTAAATTTTCCTGCGGAGGGGCGAAGAGCAGGAGAAGCGCGGAGTAAGGGCAGCACGGGAGGGAAGGGAGATGGCTATTTATCTTCAATCACCAGCACCAGTGAATCTACCTGAAATTCTGCGCGCAGGTAATTGAACAACTGTTCCCGCTCGGCGGTGGTTACGGTGGCTGCCGGGCGGCGGCCCGGCCGGTTTCGCTGCA
The DNA here is from genome assembly GCA_030431945.1 of Bacteroidia bacterium. GTDB lineage: Bacteria > Bacteroidota > Bacteroidia > Chitinophagales > Saprospiraceae > Neolewinella. Next base: position 2,518 of record JAUIIF010000237.1, read on the forward strand.
AAGCAACGAGCGGGTAGGCGCGCAGGGAATCCTGTTCTTCCAACTTAGCGAAATAGGCCTCTTCAATGAGCGGAAAGGCTATTTGCAATCGTTGTTTGATCTGGGCGTACCGGACAGAATCACTGCCCGAGGCCACTGCTTCTCGCCGCATTTCAGCCTGTTGCAGGGTCAGGTCCGTCACGCGCTGCTCAACGCCCTGGATCCTTTCCGTCAGGTTACTCATTTTGGTAAGTTTCCCCTGAATTCCCGCCAGGGCGGAAGCGGTTATGCTGGTATCCGTAAGGATGCGGGCTCCTTCCAGGCCGTAGTCCCCCTGCAAAATTAGCTCGTATTTCCGCAAGCTGTCTTTATCCAGGAGCCGGTCTTTTACCGGGTAGATCAACAGGACGTGTCCGAGGCTGTCCCGGTTCACCAGGTAGGTACTGGCACTGGTGGGAAAAAAGGCTTCCGTAAACTCCTGTGCCTTGCTGTTTTCCCGCAGTTCTTTCATCACCTCGATCAGCACGTAAGCACTGGGTAAAATCATCAGGAGGCTAACAATCCCGATCAGGACCTGGCTACGCCGTTTCTCCTTGGCGTTAACGTATTTCCGGTAGGGGAAGCGTAACAGGCGGATAATCACGTAAGCGGTAATGGCGATAAAGAAAGAGTTGAGAAAAAACAGGTACCCCGCCCGCCAGAAAACGGAGAGGCCAGTAGCAGGATCGGTGAAAGCCAGGACAATACCGTAGCCCGCCACACAGAGCGGCGGCATCAGGGCCGTGGCAATCGCCACGCCAGGTATGGCGTTCGTCTTATCCTTCCGCGTGATGGAGATGATGCCGGCAAGCCCTCCGAAAACAGCGACCAATCCGTCCAGAATAGTGGGTTCCGTACGGGCCCGCATCTCATCCGTAAACAGGTCGATGGGCGTAACGGCAAAGTAGATGATGCTGGTCACCAGTGCGATAGCGATGGCGATACCGAAGTTCTTCAATGCCTGCCAGAGCATTTCGCGGTCGTTGGTCCCGATCCCCAAACCCACCCCGAGAATAGGGTTCATCAACGGGGAGATCAACATGGCTCCGATGATGACGGCTCCGGAGTTCAGGTTCAGCCCCAGGCTGGCGATCATGATTGAGCACACCAACATCCAGGCATTGGAGCCGCGCATGAGCTTCCCGCTGATGATGGACTGGGCAGCGCCTTCCCGGTCACTGCCTTCGCGCAGGTCTAAAAAATCCTTAAACCATTCCCGGATACTATCACCGGGGGTCGCTTCGGTATAGGTGATACTTTTATTTTCGTCAGTAAGCATGGGTGTGGTGGCGTGGGTGTACCGGCCAAGATAGTATTTGTCCTGACAAATTGGAGGGCTGCGTGGCCTCCGGCTTGCAGCAAGTCACCGGCCGGAGGCCACGCGGCCCTCCCGACAATTGCGCAGGCAGCAGCTTTTTGACCATTCGCCAGAGGCTGAAAACATGGCATAAAAAAGCCCCGGCTACTTCCCTTCCCGGTACGGGAAAAGTAGTAGCCGGGGCGGCAAAAGTGAGCCCGGCAGGATTCGAACCTGCGACCGCCAGATTAGAAGTCAGGTGCTCTGTCCCCTGAGCTACGGGCCCGATTTCCCCGCGAAGGTAAGTCGCAGGCAAGGAGGTTTACCAATGGAAAATAAAAATTACGGCTGAAAAGTTCCAACCCGCTGAATTTTAGTAACTAAGGATCAACTTCAATCCGTCATATACCAGCCTTTTGCCGGCCGCAAAGTGCAGGAAAGGGGGGGCAGCAACGCCTGGCTACGAAAAAGTACCGCAGATTTCAGGGTGCCAGCCGCCGGCAAAAGTGAAATAAGCCCTAAAAGTTTAGAAAAACCGCCAGCGCCGCAAACGCACGTTGCCTTACCGATGTTATGATAATATGTTCCGCAAAAAACGCTTTTACCTGTTCCTCTTCCTGGTTCCCGTACTCCTCTTCCTGGTGTATGCGGCCTACCGGCTAAAGCCTTTTGTCGAGAACCAATGGGACGACGCCAAGCTGACGGCAGCCATTGCCCGTGGCACTTACGGTGACGCTACTTTCGGCTACCTGAAAGGGCCCAGCCGTAAGATCCGGTACGTACAGCTGGGGGAAGACCCCACCAAACCATTACTGGTGTTTATTCACGGCTCCCCTTCCAGTAGTGCCTTCTGGTTCAACCTGCTGAGTGACAGCACCCTGCGTGCGGAAGCAAATCTACTGGCCGTAGACCGGCCGGGTTACGGCGGTAGCGGGCTCGGGTTACCGATGGTTTCGGTTGCCGAACAGGCCAGGAACATTGCGGCCATTATTCAGGATCGCCAACTGACCCCGGACCAGGCCGTGGTCCTGCACGGCAGCAGCTATGGCGGTACGGTCAGTGCCCGCATTGCCATGGATTACCCGGATTTAATTGACGGATTATTGCTACAATCCGCCAGCACCGCTCCCCGGGAGGAATATACCTACTGGGCCACCTACCCCACCAGCCACTGGAGCCTGAAGTGGCTCCTGCCCAGCGCCATCAATACCGCAAACTCCGAAAAGTTGAACCACCAGACGCAGCTGGAGAAAATGGCCGATAAATGGGCAAACATAAAAGCTAAAACCGTAATTCTGCACGGTACGGCCGATTGGTTAATTTACCCCCCCAATGCCTACTACAGCTGCGATCAACTCGTTAATGCGCGGGAAGTAGTCCACCACATGTTACCGGGCAAAGAGCATGACCTGATCTGGACGGCCCCACAGTTATTAAAGCGCTACCTTCTGAAACTCGTCCGGCACGAAGCCACTTCCCCGGATTCGCTGGCCGGGCCGCAAACCGCCCGGTAGACCAGCTATCAGCGACATCGGTAAATTACGAACTTATCATTTTCCGCTACGCCAAACACCTCATCGAAATATCGATTCAGGTGCGTTGCGTAATTCAGGTGCCGGTTCGCCACCACCACGAGATAGCCGGTGGCAGTGAGGCGTTCGCTTGCCGTTTGAAAGATCTCCAGGGCAACGGAAATGTCCGTTTGAAACCCGTCGTGAAAGGGAGGGTTCGTTACAATCAGGTCAACACGTTCCGGCTGTACCACTGCGGCCAGGGAGCTGGCGGCCACCACGGTTGCCCGGGCACTGAAACCATGGGCCGCCAGGTTCCGGCGGGTAGAGGCACGGGCGAGACAGGAGACATCAGTTGCCGTGAGGTGTGCCTGGGGATAGCGCGCCAGAAGCTGGTCGCCAATTACCCCGTTTCCGCAGCCAACGTCAATGATGGTGGCCGGGGCCGTTATGGCCCCCAACAGGGGGTTCACCGCCCACTCCTCCAGTAAAAACTGCGTGGCGTAGTCGATGTGTCCGGCGGAAAAAACACCGGGGTATTGTTCGTACACAACCCCTCCAAAAGTGAGCTGATCCAGGGCCGGCCCCTCCGGTTCCGGGCGGTAAAAGTCCCGCAACAACAGCAATCTGGCTTTTTTAAAGGCCCGGCTTTGTTCCACGCCCGCAGCATATTTTTCGGCAATGGCCAGCATCTGCGGGGTGAAATACCGTGTCTGAAACGCGGCCGCCAGGCGGGTTTCGGGCCCCGCCGTACGGGCAACAGCCGCCAGGTACTGCTCGAACAGGGCCATGGACTTAGGAACGTGGAGCAGGTTCAGCACCGTGCCCGGGCGATTATCCTCCAGCAAGTCCACCACGAGCGGTACCGGTGCCTGGTGGTGCTGAGCGTACACTTGCTGCATTCTTTCGGCATGCAGGAGATTGTCGGAGAGCAATATTTTTTGGCGGGCGCGGACGCAGGTGCAGAGAACGCCCGCCCGGTCGTGCAGCAGGGTGACGGCCTCCAGCTCCGCCGCCTTGCCGGTGGCGTACGCCCAATCCAACAGCAGCACCTCGGCGGGCTTGAGCAAAGGAGCCGTGCGGGTACCGCCCAGGGCATTGGCGGGTAGCCGGAAAGTCTGGTCGCGGTAACGGACTTGGAGGAGCGGAGGTTGTCGCATGGGGCGAAGGTACGGACGTTGGCCCGGGCGGGGAATAAGGAGAGCAGTAAAGTCGGGTTTCCCGCAAGTTCAGCGGACCAAGTCTTCGCCCGGCGGCCGCAACGGGGAGAACAAGCCGATTTGTCAGCCGGGGCGCGGGAAGTACAATCACCGTGCGGCGGACGAGTCAGGTCGCTGCGCTGTTTACAGTACAGCCCCCCCTCCCCCGTAATGACCCAGGCCGCCGAACTTGTTCCTTCCCCTGCACCTGCGGCCGCGCCCACCTTAAGCCAGCACCTTTCTCCCGTCGCTGCTTTTGCTATACCTAAGCCGGAGTGGTTTGGGACAATTAGCGCGTAGCTAGCGTGGTTGCTGATGAGGCAAAAAACGTAGGCGAAGCCTTAGCTTCGGC
>JAUIIF010000238.1 GCA_030431945.1 Bacteroidia bacterium
CAAAAAACGTAGGCGAAGCCTTAGCTAGCGTCGGGTGGGTGAAGGGTCCCACCCGTAAGCAGGCTTTTTAACGAAATCAGCAGCCTCGATAGCAAGTGATAAAGTCCCAAATCACTTTGACTTAGGTATAGTGCCTTAGCCCCAAAGTAAACATTAACCGACCACTATTACTTTTACACCACCAGACGCCCTCGATAACACGTCTGGTGGTGTTTTAAAAACTGACACCTGGGTCACCAGGACTTAGGTGCTTACCAGCATAAAATGAAACAACTACTCTTTACGACTCTGCTCCTGTTTAGCTCCCTACTGTTAACCGCACAAACCGGACCGGACGAAGACCAGCTCGGAAGTTGGTACATGTATTTCTTCAATACGACAATCGGGGAAGGTCCTTTCGGCTTCCAGGGTGACCTGCAGTACCGCGCCTGGGACCAAGGGGGGGACCTGGAACAATTGCTCCTCCGCGGCGGATTTACCTACCGCCCCCAGGAGGCGAATATCCTGTTCACGCTCGGCTACGGAAATATTACGACCGGTGCTCCCGGCGACGATAAGTCCACGGTTAGCGAAAGCCGGATTTACCAGGAAGCCCTTCTGCCCCAGAAACTGGGAAAGCGTTTTTTGCTGACGCACCGTTTTCGCTACGAGCAGCGCTGGGTGGAAAACCAGGACCTGCGGACACGCTTCCGCTACAACCTGTTCCTGAACGTACTGCTCAATGCAGACCAGCTGGAGAAAAAAACGCTCTACCTCGCACTCTACAACGAACTCTTCATCAACGGTGAAACCAACATCGGAGATGGCCGGACGGTACAGCTTTTTGACCGGAATCGTACCTACCTGGGCCTGGGCTACGGCCTTTCTGACAAGCTAAGGGTACAAGTTGGCGCAATGCGCCAGAGAACGGTCGCCTGGGCAAAATGGCAGACGCAGTTGAGCTTGCACCATTCGTTTTGACGCCCCTGGGAAAGAGGCCGATGCTGAACCGCTATCGGCATAACTTCAGGGTGGATGCAACTTATATGGCTGGCAGGATGTAAATTTGGCAGAGTTCTTACCGTATGCGCTCCAATTCCTTCATCCTCTTCCTGGCGGGATTACTCCTGTTCGGTTCCGTTGGCCTTCCGGTCAACCGGCACTTCTGTGGGGGAGAGTTGAAGTCCGTGGCCATCTTCGGTGCAGCAGAGAAATGCCATAAAGAGCAGGCAAAACCACACTGTCCTTTCCACCCCGCTCCGGCCGCAACCGAAGCCGGCAAGCAGAAGGGCTGCTGCGATGACGAGCACGAACTGGTGCAGGTTGATGACCAGCAGCAAACTGCGGCGGACGCCCTGCCTGCACTCGTTGCCATCCTGCCCGTTTTTCCTCCCCTGCGCTTTCACTACCTGGCTCCGCACCCGCGGCCGCGCAAAAACACGAACTTCGAGAATTACCGCCCCCCTCCGCTAGTGCAGGACGTGGTGCGGGAATTCCAGGTATTCCGCATTTGATGATTTGACCGTTCTCTGTTTCCCCGCCAGCCACCGCTGACCGGGGCTTTCGTGATTTCCGTCAAGTCTAACTCATCATCCATGCTTAATGCTTTCGTGCGCTTTTTCCTGGAAAACAAGCTCGTGGTCTGGCTGCTCCTCTTCCTCCTGGTGGGGTGGGGGTTAGCCACGGCGCCTTTCGAGTTCAACCTTCCCGGGCTTCCCCGCGACCCCGTGGCCGTCGACGCGATCCCCGACATCGGGGAGAACCAACAGATCGTTTTCACCCAGTGGGCCGGCCAGTCTCCCCAGGACGTGGAGGACCAGATAACTTATCCGCTCACCTCTGCCTTGCTGGGCATTCCCGGCGTGAAATCCGTACGCTCCAACTCCATGTTCGGCTTTTCGAGCATTTACCTGATTTTTGAGGAAGAGATCGAGTTTTACTGGTCCCGCAGCCGCATTCTGGAAAAGCTCAACTCCCTGCCTGCGGGCCTGCTCCCGGAGAATGCAACCCCTACGCTGGGACCAGATGCCACCGCCCTCGGCCAGGTATTCTGGTACACCCTGGAGGGGCGGGGTGCCGACGGCACCCCACTCGGCGGCTGGGACCTCGCTGAACTTCGGAGCATTCAGGATTTTTACGTCCGCTACGGCCTCAGTGCCGCCGGGGGCGTCAGCGAGGTAGCCAGCATCGGCGGGTTCGTCAAGGAATACCAGGTAGACGTAGACCCGCAGAAAATGCGGGTCTACGGAATAACCCTGGCGCAGGTAATGAAGGCCGTGCAGGCAGCCAATCTCGACGTCGGAGCCGCTACACTGGAAATCAACCTGGCCGAATATTTTATCCGGGGCTTAGGGTACCTGCAAAACCTCGACGACCTGGAAAAGGCAGTGGTCAGCGAACAAAATAACGTTCCCGTCTTCCTGCGGGACGTAGCGCGCGTAAGCGTCGGCCCCGCCGCCCGGCGGGGCATTCTGGATAAATCCGGCGCCGAAGCCGTCGGCGGGGTCGTCGTAGCCCGCTACGGGGCCAATCCGCTGGCCGTGATCAACAACGTGAAGGAGAAAATTACCGAATTAGCGCCGGGCCTGCCCAGGCGTAAGGTGCTGGTCCGCGGGGAAGGAGCGGCGACGCAGGATAGCGTAATCAGTCAGGTCACCATCGTCCCTTTCTACGATCGCTCCGAGCTGATCCGGGAAACCATCGGCACGCTGGAAGAGGCGCTTACCCTGGAAATTCTGATTACGGCCATCGTCGTTATCCTGTTGCTTTTTAACCTGAAATCGTCGTTGCTCGTGGCGGGCACCTTACCCGTCGCGGTACTGATGTGCTTCATTGCCATGCGGTATTTTGGGGTTGATGCCAACATCGTGGCCCTCTCGGGAATTGCAATCGCTATCGGCACCATGGTGGATATGGGAATTGTCCTTACCGAAAGCATGGTGTACCGGTTGCACGATCCGCCGGCGGGGGAAAGTCGGCTGGAGAGCATTTATGAAGCTACGACGGAAGTCGGTTCGGCGGTCCTTACGGCCGTGGCCACCACCATCATCAGCTTTCTTCCCGTCTTCACGATGGAGGCCGCGGAAGGCAAGTTGTTCCGGCCGCTCGCCTTTACCAAAACCTTTGCCCTCGTAGCGGCCATCGTGGTGGCCCTGGCGATCATCCCGGCCCTGGCGCACACCGTCTTGGGGTGGGACCGGGACGACAAGCGGGTGAAAATCAGCGGCAACGCTATCCTGGTAGCCGTGGGAATTGCGGCCTGGGTGGTGGTCGCCTGGTGGCTGGGCGCAGTAACGATTTTAGCCGGATTACTCGGGGTGATCAGTACGCTGACCCAGGGAGAGGAAGCCCCGGGCAACGTTCAGGGCGCGGCCGCAGGTGCCGGCCAGGAATGGAAAAAGCAGGGGCCAGCCACCCTGGTCAACGTCGCCATCGCCCTGGTACTCGCCTGGCTTTTGGCTGGTTACTGGCTCCCCCTCGGTGTCAGCAACAGCCACGCCAGGAACTTTCTGTTCGTCGTTGTGGTGACCGGCAGCCTTCTGGGTTTTTTCTGGATCGTGATCCGGTACTACGCCACCATTCTCGGCTTCCTGCTGCGGGTGAAACTCCTGTTCCTGCTGGTGATCGGACTGCTGGTCTTCGCGGGTTTTCAGTCGTACCGAAGTATCGGCGAAGAATTTATGCCCGCCCTCGGCGAAGGGGCCTTCCTTTTGATGCCCACCAGCATGCCCCACGCGGGCATTGAAGAAAACCTCCGGAACCTGCGCACCCTCGATATGGCCGTTACCTCCATCCCCGAAGTCGAGATGGTCGTCGGCAAAGCCGGCCGGGTCAACAGCCCCCTGGATCCCGCACCACTGTCCATGTACGAGAACATGATTCTCTACAAATCCGAATACCTCACCGACGACAATGGCCGCCGCCTCCGCTTCCGCGTAGACGACAGTGGTGCTTTCGTTCGCAAAGATCGGGCGGCGGGTGATCCGGGGCGGGTACCCGCCCCGGCCGATGAACTCGTACCCGATGCCAACGGCCAGTACTTTCGCCAGTGGCGGGACCACATCAGGTCCCCTGACGACATCTGGGAAGAAATCATTGCCGCCGCCCAATTGCCGGGCGTCACCTCCGCTCCCAAGCTTCAACCCATCGAAACCCGCCTGGTCATGCTGCAAACCGGCATGCGGGCGCCGATGGGCATCAAAGTGCGGGGCCCGGACCTGGCCACCATCGAAGCCGTAGGCCTCGAACTGGAGCGGGAGCTGAAAAACGTGGACGGCGTAAAAGACGCAGCGGTATTTGCCGACCGTATCGTCGGCAAGCCGTACCTGCTACTGGAGATAAAACGGGACGCCATTGCCCGCTACGGTCTTAGTATCGCTGACGTGCAGCAGCAAATTATGGCAACCGTCGGGGGCATGAAAATGACCACTACCGTAGAGGGGCGGGAACGCTACGCCGTCCGCCTCCGCTACCCGCGGGAGCTGCGTGATGACCCGGAAGCAATCCGCAACATCCTGGTGGCTACCCGCAGCGGGCAGATCCGCCTGGGGGAACTGCTGAATATCCGTTATGAACAGGGGCCGCAGTCCATTAAATCCGAAGACGGCTTCCTGGTAGGCTACGTGCTCTTTGACCGGCTCGACGGCTTCTCGGAAGTCGAAGTCGTCGAAAACGCCCAGGCGTATCTGACGGGTTTGCGGGACCGGGGTACGCTGGACATCCCGGCGGGCGTGAGCTACCGTTTCGCGGGTAATTACGAACAACAGGTACGTGCCAACGACCGCTTGCGCCTGGTGGTGCCCATTGCCCTGGGCCTCATTTTTCTGATCCTGTACTTCCAGTTTAAGTCTGTTACCACGGCACTGATGGTCTTCAGCGGGGTCTTCGTAGCCTTTTCCGGAGGCTTTCTGCTGCTGGGAGGGTACGCCGATCCAGCCTTTCTGGACGTCAATTTCTTCGGGGAGAATCTCCGTGATCTCTTCCAGATGCGGACGATTAACCTGAGCGTGGCCGTCTGGGTCGGTTTCCTGGCGCTGTTTGGCATTGCTACTGACGACGGGGTACTGGTAGCTACATTTCTGCGAGACAGCTTCGCCCGGAATACGCCGGACAACGTGCAGGAGATTCGGGAAGCCGTTATTGAAGGCGGTCTGCGGCGCGTCCGCCCCGCCATGATGACTACGGCCACCACACTACTGGCCCTGCTGCCGGTACTCACGGCTACGGGCAGGGGCGCGGACATTATGCTGCCCATGGCCATCCCCAGCTTTGGCGGCATGGCCCTGCAGGTGGTGACGATGTTCACCGTGCCGGTACTATGGTGCCTGCGGGAGGAAATTAAACTGAAATTTAGCTGATATGCGATATGTAATCCAATTCCCGCAGGATGCTGCTAACCGGGGCAAGGGTAAACGCTCTTGCCCGCCAAAACGCGAGGAACAAGCTGGCTCACCCGCCAGGGGAGTAGGGGAAATGCCTGGGGAAATGCCTGCCACGCTGCCGACGAACTCCACCTTTTTGCTACCGCAGGGCTATGCCCACTGCGTTCGCCTCCTGCTATCCCTGCTCTTCCTGATCTTCTTCGGCACCTGCGTCCGCGCCCAACCGCTGGACAGCCTGCGGGCGGAACTACGCCGGGAAAACCCTGAGCTCCGGGCCCTGCTGCTGGACTACGAAGCGGCGTTGACCATCAGTGCCCAGCAAACCCAGCTGCCGGATCTGGAGATCGGTGCAGGGGTCTTCATCCTGCCGGTAGAAACGCGCACCGGGCCGCAACAATTCCGCGTCGGTGCCACGCAGATGCTGCCCTGGCCGGGCAAACTGGCGGCCCTGGCCCGCGTGGCTGACGCCCGCGCCCGGCCGTTGCTGGAGCAGGTCGCCGCGCGTCAGCTCACGCTGATTTATCAGTTGGAAGTGGCCTACTATCGCCTGGCTGGTCTGGCGGCCCGCGCAACTGTACTGCGGGAGAGTCTGGACCAGTATGCCAGCCTCGATCGTCTGGCACTACGCCGCGTGGAAACGGCCCGGGGAAGCTCAGTGGAGGTTTACCGCATTCAGTTGCAGCGGCAAGCGGTAACGCGCCAGCTGGAGGAATTGCGCCACCTTGGCCAGCAGGAAATGGTGACCATCAACGAACTGCTGAACCGCCCGGCGGATACGCAGGTGGAAGCCCGGGTGGACCTGGCCGGGCAGGTGGCCGCAACGCTTGATTTTGCTCCGGACCTTGCGGCCGATGACCCCGAGCTGGGCCACCACCCCGGACTGAAAATCTACCAGTGGCAGCAGGAAGCTAACCGCGCGGCGATCGCCCTGAGCAAGGTGGACGAACGGCCGGACTTCGGCCTCGGCGTGGATTATATCGCCACCGGTCGCCGGGACGATCTGAACCCGCCGCGGAACGGCCGCGACGTCATCCTCCCGCGGGCGATGGTCCGGATTCCCGTCAGCAAGGGCAAGTTTACCGCCAGACGGCAGGAGGAAGAAGTCCGCATCCTGGCCCTTGAAGCCCGTCGGGAGGCCACCGAAAATGAATTCCGCGCCGCCATCCGGCGCGCGCTCAACGCCATCGACAATGCCGCCAACGAGCGCTACTTCCTGGGCGAACAGGCGCGGGTAATCGAGGCTACTTTAGCCATTGCCCGCAGCGAGTTTGCCAACGGGCAGCGCCCACTGGACGAGCTGCTGCGGCTGGAAAACCAGCTGATCGAATACCGGATGCAGGCGGTAATGGCAGCCACCACTATTCTCACCCAACGGGCGGTAATTGACCGCTACCTCATAAATAAGTAAAGATGAATACGCGCACGATATTTTACCTGGTGGGCGCCGCAGCCCTTGGTTTGCTGGCTGGCTATTTCCTGTTTGGTGGAGCAGCAAGCGTACCAAGTGACCACGCTGGTCATGACCATACAAT
>JAUIIF010000239.1 GCA_030431945.1 Bacteroidia bacterium
GGAAAAAGGTCAGCGCAAAAATGACCTTCTATACCTGTGCGATTGTTTTCTCCTCAGTCGCCGTCATCCTGCTGATCCTGAGTTTGTACCTCTCGAGTATTGCCTTCTGGCTACTCCTTCCCATCCCGGTTCTCCTGATGGTCCTGGCCCTGACTTATTTCCTGGCCTTCGGCTTCCCTTTTTCCGAGGTAGGCTCCGCGGAGTGGCAGGAAAATGAAGTGGAGCGGGAGATGATCAGACTCTACCGCAAACAACGGCAGGGAGAACTTCCCCCGCTGGAAGATCAAACGGATAGAGAAAAATTGGAGCTTGCAGACCTGCAGCCTGCCGCAGAAGAAATCAGCCGGGACGAAGATTACGTATAGCCCGGTCAGCCTCTTAGTCCGGCAGAAGTGGAGGGTAAGGAGAACTGCACTCGCGTTAGAGCCAAGGCCCTCGACGGTCGAAACGCAAGGAAAGAGCTGGTTTGCTCCCCGCGCGAGCCAGGCCTTCTCCCGTGATTACTCTTCCTTCAGCACAAACATATTGGTATGGGTAGTTTCGTTGCCGCCAAACTCTGAGGAAGACGTCGTGATGGAAGCCGTCAGGCCGTACTTGTCGTAGAACAAATAGGCATCGAGGTCAAGAATGACCGGGACACAACTTACCACCTTTTGCTGCTTAAACGTTCGCCCGGCCAGCTCCAACTCGTTGATGCGGGCCACAATGTCTCCGGTAAACTTTTCATTCCCGTGATAGAAAACACAATCCCGGTAAGTAAGGTCCCTGACCGGAGGTGCGTCCAGGCGTAACGAATCGGATCCGTAAAAGAAAAACAGCTGGCTTCGCTGCCGGTCTTCAGGACTGATGCGCAGGACGCCTTCTTCCCGCAGCGCCGTAAGCACTTCCGGGCTACCATTGTTGTAGCTTTCCGTAAGTTCAATGGCTTCTTCGGTAACGGCGGTTATCTCCAGCCGCAGCTCCCAACTTTCCGTGGGGAAGGCTGCCCCGCATTCGTAGGAAAAGGCTTCGAAGGTATTGAACTGACCAACTACCGGGTTTTGAAAATTTAACCGGTCCGGATTCAGAACGGGATCCGGCTCAACGGGCAGAATGGGGGTATCTTTTTCACAGCTGACCAGAAAGAAAGCCAGCAATAGTAAGAAAAAGGAAAAGCGGATAAGTGGGCGCATGGGAACATCGGTTTGCTGGTAAGACCGGATTTTTTTGTTCGGACGTTGGCGAAGTACCGTTTTTTTTTCGCCAACGGGTTAAATGTTCGGTAAGGCCTGTTTACCCACCTTGCGCAATTTCCCCGCTACGCACCTGCGACCGCGCCCAAAAAAAGTGCTGATCCACCGGACCAGCACCTAACTAAAAAATCCAGAAGTGTTTAGCGTCTCAATACAAAATTACGGGCTGTTTTTTTCGCTCCGTTAGCGTAAAACAACCCTTCCGGTATGCCTGGCACCCGCCGGGGAAACCCAGCTGAACAGGTAAAGTCCGGGGCGTTCTCCTGCCAGCTGCACCCGGTACTGCTCCGTGTGGGCGGGGACTTCGAGCGCAGCTACCCGGCGACCGTCAGCCGCAAATATTTCCAGATGAGTGGCCTGGTTAGTAAGCGGAATACTGACCGTTAGCTGGCCGGACGAAGGGTTAGGAAAGGTCCGTAGCCGGACCGCCGCCCGCCGGGGAGAACGGTTACTCGTTAAATTCGCCGTTACGTGCCGCTCAATGTGGCCGCCGGTGGCCACGGCGTAAAGAAACCGCCCGCTGGGGGTAAGCCCCAGGCCACCCCCGGCGGCGCATAGGCGGGAAACCCGCTCCCAGGTGTCCCCCCGGTCCCGGCTCCGGTTGAGGTAACCGTTATTCCCCGTCTCAAAGGTGGTGGAATAGATGATGTCTGCAGCAGCATCGTAGGCGTAGCCGGCGCCGGCGGAGGCCTGCGACCTGACGGTCCAGCTCGCGCCACCATCCGTAGTCAGGTAACCCGTGCGGGAGGATTGCCCGATCATGCCCCTGTTTTCATCGAAGAAGAAAACACTTTGCCAGCGGCCGCTGGGGCTGGGGTTGGTAATTTCTGTCCAGGTGCGGCCGGCATCCGTCGTCTTGGCCAGTACGCCGTCACCTACTGCGTAGCCGGTGGTCTCGGTAGGGAAGTACAGCCCGTTGATTTTGGCGTCGAAACCGTGGTCAATCACCGTCCAGGTGGCTCCGTCATCGGATGAAATGCCGCCGAAGGAAAAACCCATTACTAAAATATCACCGTTGGCAAAATTGTGAAACACCGTGGCGTCACCCTGGCCCAGGCCGCTCGCGGCATCGAAATACTGCCGGAAGCTGTTCCCTCCATCCGTGGTAATCCGGGGATAAGTGTTGCCGTAGTACAATACGAATTCATCGGCTGAACGCAGGTCAATACTTGCTACCGGAGCATTGGGGTTGGGGTTGCCGCTTACCAAAGGAGTCCAGGTCGTTCCTCCGTCAACCGTTTTTAGTAAGGCGCTGTGGGTGCCGGCGGCTATCCCGACGTCATCATTGGCGAACGCAATGTCCGTCAGGCTCAGGCGGTCTGCCGGAATTTGCCCCTCCCAATTGGTGAAGCCCGTGGCGGAGTAGAAGATCTCTGCGGCATCGCTGGGGACGAAAAATTCGTCACCCCGCCGGTGATAATTGTAGTAAGCGGGGCGGGTGCCGGACTGGTCAGGCATGAAATCACGGGTCCAGGTGGCGCCGCCATCCAGGCTTTGCCAGAGTTCCTCGACCAGGCCGATACCCACCAGGTGAGTAGCGGAAAAAGCTTCCAGCCACAGCAGTTGCCGGGGGCCGTTAACTACGTTGAGGTTCGACCAGCTCTGGCCACCGTTGGTGGTCCGGTAAATGTTACGGTCGGATGCCTGCACCCAGCCAGTGTTTTCGTCGTGCCAGTACATGGTAAAGATGCTGAGGCCGAAGGGGCTGGCGCTGCGGGCCCAGGTCGCTCCGCCGTCCGTCGTTTTGTGCAGGTACCGGTCTCCGTCGAAGGCCAGGCCGGTAAGGCCATCCACGAAAAACAGGAAACTGCCCTGCCAGTCCGTATCCGGCAGGGCCATGGTGGTCCAGGTTTGTCCGTTGTCGGTACTGCGCAGGTAGTCGCGTCCGTTTTTGTCGGCAATAACAATGTTGTTGTCCAGTTGGTGAAGCTTTAATACCTCCTTGAAATCCGCGCGTACGTCCTGGGTGAAACGGCCATTTGCCTGGCGGTTCAGTACAATGCCGTCTCCGGCAATCACGGCATTGTTGCAGTCGTCACCGGGGCAGGTGACGGCAGAGAAATCGAAGGAGCTGTCGGCTGCGTCCACGAGTTGCCAGCTCAGGCCCCCATCAGTGGTTCGTACGACCACGCCGCAGGTGCCGACGGCGTATCCCTGATCGCTGCCGTCAACGTACACATCCTGGAATTTGGTGTCGTAATTTTGCGGGTAGACTACATTCTCCGTTTGGGAGAACCCCCACGAGGAGGACAAAAGGAGCAGCAGTAAGAGGTAGTGGGTGGTGGGTTTCATTTCTGGAGCGAATTAGTGGAACGAGTAATTTCGTTTGCTACAAAATTCAGACCTGGGCGGCCGGCAAACCTCTCAGTAATGGGGGATTTGGCGGAACTACCTGAATTCATAGAGGTCTCGTCCTGATCATTCATTTGCCCGGTTTCCCTGAATATCCGTAGTTTGTCCGGGACAATTTTGCTGCTCCCTTCAATCTACTCTCCATGCAAGGCCTGCGTACCGCTATCTACCGTGTTGCCGATCTTACTGCCGCTAAAGCCTGGTATACCGAAGCTTTCGGCAAAGCCCCCTACTTTGATGAGCCATTTTACGTGGGGTTCAACATCGGCGGCTATGAGCTGGGCCTGCAACCGGAGGAAACCAAGGTGAAGGATAAGCCAGTGAGCTGCCTTACCTACTGGGGGGTAGGGCCTGACGTGCAACAGGAATACGACCGCTTGCTTTCGTTGGGGGCTACCGAACTGGAACCACCGATGGGGGTGGGCGGACCACTGATTGTTGCGGCGGTCCGGGATCCGTGGGGGAACCCCCTCGGCATCATTTATAATCCTGCCTTTACCCCCGAATAACTGGTAACTCAATGAGGGTTAACGGTGGCAGCTCCTTACGTCAGCCCGCTCCCTGACCTTTCCTTGCACCGGCGTCCGCGCCCCCATCACCAATGACTAAATCCATACCAATGCGTCAATTTTTACTCCTTCAGCTTTTTCTTTTTTCTGTAATTCTTACTGGCCAAACCGACATATACGAGCGGCTGCCGCTTACGGATAATGAAGTGGCGACCATTCCAAGCCCGGCAGCGTTTCTGGGGTACGAACTGGGGGAACGTTTTACGGAATACGCACGCTCCGTAGAATACTTTCGGATGCTGGCCACCAGGAGTGACCGCATTAACCTGGAACAATACGGTAAAACGTACGAACAACGGCCCTTGCTGTTGCTCACCATCAGTGCGGAAGAAAACATCAACCGGATAGAGGACATCCGGCGGGCTCAGCTGGCTTTGGTGGCGCGATCGCGGGTGCAAGGTGAGGCAAATGAGCAGGGTAGGGAGGCCGTAGACCTGGCTACCCACCCGGTGATCAACAGCTACAGCTACAATATTCACGGCAACGAAGCGAGCAGTACTGAGGCGGCGATGCAGGTAGCTTACGAGTTGGCGACGACTAAAGACGCAGCGCTCCGCGCTGCCCTCCAGCAAACCGTGAACCTGCTCTTCATCTGCATCAACCCCGATGGGCGGGATCGCTACGTCTACTGGGCCAATTCCGTGGCCCGCCATACCGGTGGCGAAGAGCCCCGCGACCTGGAGCACTACGCCCCCTGGCCTAACGGCCGGACCAACCATTACTGGTTTGACCTCAACCGGGACTGGATCTGGGGGGTCCACCCGGAAAGCCGCGGGCATACCGCGGCGTACCAAAAATGGATGCCCCAGGTACATACGGATTACCACGAACAGGGCTACGATGCCAACTACTTTACCGTGCCCGGCACCACTCCCCGCAATTTATTGTTGCCGGACGCGTACGAAACCTGGGCCGATACCTTTGGTCGGGCCAACATCACCGAATTCAATAAGAAAGGCCTCAGCTATTTTACCCGCGATCGTTTTGACTTTTACTACCCGAGTTACGGTTCCAGTTATCCTTCCGTAATGGGAGCCATCGGGATGTTGACCGAGCAGGGCGGTATTGCCGGCCACCGGGCAGTGGAAACGGAAGACGGGTTCGTCCTCACCCTGCGCCAGCGGGTGTACGACCATTACACTACCAGCCTGGCACAGCTGAAAGCCGCAGCCCGCAACCGGCGGGAGCTGCTTGATTACAGCCTGGCTGCCTGGGACCCGCTGAACAGCAAAAGCCCGGCTACTGCTTACGTCATCGAAAACGATGGCTCGGAATACTTCGCCGACCTCCTGAAAATGTTGTTGCTGAATGGCGTGGAAGTGGAGCGTACGCTGCAAGACATTGCCGCACCCAGCACCAGCTTCCGGGA
This sequence comes from Bacteroidia bacterium, assembly GCA_030431945.1. Lineage (GTDB taxonomy): Bacteria > Bacteroidota > Bacteroidia > Chitinophagales > Saprospiraceae > Neolewinella. The sequence continues at coordinate 5,523 of JAUIIF010000239.1, forward strand.
CGGAAAGCGCGGTACCAACCTGTTTCCGGCCGGGAGCCTGATCATTGGGACGGAGCAACCCCGGCACCTGTTCGTCAACAGTATCCTGAGCCGGGACCTGCAAATTGAGGACAGTGTGATGTACGACATGTCTACCTGGTCCGCCCCGCTGGCGTATAATCTGGAGGCCTACAGCGTACAGAGCCCGGTTTTGGTGGATACCGAGCCGGTGGTAGAGGAGGTCACTGCCGGACGGATTATTCCGGTGGGTACGGCGGCGCAAGCCTACGCGTACGTCATACGCTGGAACCAGCGGCAGGCCCCCAGGGCCCTCGCCAAACTCTGGAAAATGGGCTACCGGGTACGGGCTGCCCATGAGCCCTTTGTGGCTGCCGACGGCACTGAATTTGGTGCCGGAAGCCTGATCGTACTCGCCGGTAGGAATTTAGAGCAGACAGCTGCCGAGCAGGACATGCAGCGCCTTGCGGCCGCTTGTGAAATTGAAATACACCGGATGGCGACCGGGCGCATGCAATCGGGAATGGATTTGGGCAGTACCCGCAATTTTCCCGTCCGCCAGCAAAAGGTAGCCCTGTTGGTAGAGCCTCCCTTCAATGTGTATACGAGCGGGCAGGTGTATTTCCTTTTTGACTGGGAAACGGAGCTGCCGGTAGACCGCATTCGGGCTTCCGCCCTCCAACAAACAGCTATTCCTAAATTCGGCTTCCGGTACGGGCAGGCTGATTTGAATGATTATGACGTGTTGATTCTGCCCGAAGCCAATGACCTGGAGGCTTTGTTTGATGAAAAAGGACAAGCGCAGTTGCGGCAGTGGCTGCTGGGGGGCGGAACAGTTGTGGCCATTGGCAGGAGTGCCGCTTTCTTTACCGCAGAAGGAGGGTTCCTGAAGGAGCAGGCAGTAGTTAAACCAGACCCGAAACTGGACGAGGAAAAAGCAGCGTCCTTATCCTTTGCGGAGCGCACGGCTTTCTACGGTAAGCAACGCATTCCCGGATCCGCCATGAATGCAGTCGTTGACGTTACCCATCCCCTGGCCTATGGAGTGAAAAAAGAAGTGTACACTCTTAATTTCGGGCCTACGGCTCTCAAGCCGGACCGCAATTTGCAGAGTGTCGGTCGGTACGTCGATGATCCGAAACAGTTACTGGCTGCCGGATATGCTTCTTCACCTAATCTTGACTCCCTGGCGGGCAATACCTGGGCGGGGGTACGTACGGTCGGCCGTGGTAAGGTGGTGTACTTCATGGATAATCCCCATTACCGGATGTTCTGGCGCGGGCCGAGCAGAATGATGCAAAATGCGGTAATGATTGTTCCGGGAATGTAAACACCGTACGCCAGTGGTTAATGCAGCGAAAGAAGGCTCACCG
>JAUIIF010000240.1 GCA_030431945.1 Bacteroidia bacterium
CACAGTTCTGCCGCAAGACGACGTCAAGAACCGCTAAAACCGGGCCTGTACCCTGCGCCCGAAGCATTCCTTGCACCAGCGTTCGCGCCCTCAACACCTTCCCGCAGGAAAAATAAGGGACTAAAAAGATAACTGATTTTTTTCTACACCATACCCTGATTTCAGACGGGGTAAGGCCCACCTGACCCCAGCCGGGGCGGTACAGCATCCGGAGGACGGCTTTCTACCCCCTTACTTTCCCACCGACCAACAGCTAGCTAACCGGTCTACCAATAGAAGGTGGCGCCCAGGGAAGGTAAAATCGGCAACTGGTTCACGCGTTCGTTGCTGATGCGGTCAACGTAGAAAATATTCTCCCGGTTGTAGGCATTGGTAACACTTGCGGTGATCTCAAGGCGGGCCCGGTCTCCGAAGGTAAAGGTTCTTTGCAGGGATAGATCGAGGCGGTGAAAATCGCTCAGGCGGCCCCCATTGCGGTCCGGGCTCAGCAAGACGCCCAGGTCTCCGTTGCCCGTCAGGATATTTGGCAGAACGGGCTGGGTGCTCACGTCGGGGTCCTCCACGAAACCAATGGTTTGGGTGAAGGGGAAAGCCGAACCGAAGTTGTAGCGGAAGCCAAATTCCCAGGCATTGTCCGCCCCAAAGATGTACGTTCCGTAAGCATTTACGTTATGGCGGCGGTCAAAGCTCGTAGGGTATTCCGCCACGGCATCCGTCCGGGTGACGTACCCGAGGCTGTAGTTGCCCGCCAGCAAGACCCGGCCGTAGCGGTATTCGGCGGATATATCTCCACCGTAGGCTACGCCGTCGATTGCCACAAAATCCGGGTCCGTCGCCCGCAGTTTATTCCGGTTCAGCTCGATGAGCTGGTTAAATCCTTTGTAGTACCCTTCGATGTTGAAGGTCAGGCGGCTGTTTACGTCAATTTCCACGCCCGCGATGCCGTGCACGGCCTTTTGCAGGTTGTCCTCAGTGGGCGTTACGCCGTCCGAATCAAAGATCTGGCGCTCCGGGCCGACGAGGAAGCCGTTAAAGAAGTTGACGATGTCGAGGTCGTTCTGGGTAGAAATCAGGTTCTGGCTGTAGAGGCCGCCGGCCGCTTTAAAGCGCACGTTATCCGTGGCGTTGAATTTCAGGCCCAGGCGTGGCTCCAGCGAAATGGTGTTAAGCGAAGCATAGTATTGTGCCCGGAAGCCCGGCTCAAAGATCAGCTTGCCGAACTTACGCTTGTACTTGACGTACCCGTTGAGCTCCGTCGTAAAGTCTTCCTGCGTAAAAGTGATGCCCAGCGGGTTAAGAAACGTGAAGTTGGTGTTCAGGCCGTTGAAATCGAACCCGTAGGCGATTTCCGTTTCTCCCCCGAAGTAGGTAAAGTTAAGTTGGGCGGTATAGTTGGCGACCTGACTGCTCCGCGGATCTCCCGTCTGTTCCATCAGCGCCAGGTCGTAGACGGAGGTACTGATGACACCGTCGATAACCACGTTACTGCTCGGCGGAACGATGTTGAAGCTGGCCCCGCCGCCGTTGTTTGTCCAGTTCAGGCGGGCGAGATTCGGGACTTCAAAATCATCCGTAAAGTTGAAACCAAAGACGTTGAGCTTGGAGCCGTTACCGCCCACGAGGCTGATTTTTCCGTAGAGGTCCTGGTAGTTGTACGGCAACCCAATGTCGGATCCCTGGAGCGCGGAAGTGTCCCCCAGGTTGAAGAAATTGTCCTGCACCGCATAATCGTACAGCGTCTTACTCGTTTCGGGCAGTAAGCTCTTCTTTCCCGTAAGCAGGAAACTCATGCTACTGCCGGTTTCCGGGTTGAGGGGCTTGATGGGGCCTTCGACCAGGACTTTGGCCTGGAACGGGCTGGCGGAGACAAGCCCGGCAAAGTGCTTTTTATCCCCTTCCCGGGTCTTGATGTCCACAATAGCAGAAATCCGCCCGCCGTACTCCGCGTTGAACCCACCGGTGTAGACGTCGGCGGAGCGGATTGCCTCCGTCTCGAAAACAGAGAAAAGACCGATCGAATGGAACGGGTTGTAGATGGTCATACCGTCCAGCAGCAGTTTATTCTGCACCGGACTCCCCCCCCGGATGTACAGCTGTCCGCCCTGATCTCCCGTACTTACTACCCCGGGAAGTACCGTCAGGTACTGCGCGATATCGGGCTCTCCGCCCGTGGCGGGCAGGGACATGATCTGTTCACTGCTGAAAGTTACCTTGGAGACGGCTACATCGGACCGCGCCTGCTCCCGCCGGGCGCTGACGTCGACCGTCGTCAGGCTGACGCCGCCGGATTTGAGGTTAATCCGCCGGTACTCAATTTCGTTTTCCACGGCAATGCTGACGCTTATCGCCGTACTGTCGTAACCGATGTAAGTTGCAATCAGGGTAAATTCCCCCACCGGCAGGTTGGCAAAACTGTAAAACCCGTCGATATCGGTATTCTCTCCTTTCATCAGACCTTCCGGCCCGAGCAGTTGAATGGTACCGAAGGCGATCGGCTCGCCGGTTTCTCCGTCAAAGACGTTACCACGGATAATGGCGTTCTGCGCGGTGACAGTAGCAGTAAGAAAGAGGAAGGCGTAAATCAGCAGGTGGCGCATAATAATAGCTGGGCTTGAAAGGCCGCAAAAGTAGCTGGATAGTTCGAAAGTTGCCCCGTATGGAGGGTAAGGATTGAGAATAGTTATGGTTTTGGTCGGTTGGGTGGCTTTTCAGGCTGGGCTGGCAGAAATTGTGGTACCCAAAAAGTGGCCGCCGGTGGAGATCAGTTTCCGGTCGCCCTTATTTCACCCGGGTCCGGAACATTTCCTGTTCGCCGTTCCTGGTGGTCAGGAACCCGACCAGCTCGTCTCCCGGGGCAATCGGCCCCACCCCTTCGGGGGTTCCGGTAAACAGCAAGTCTCCCTTTTGCAGGCGGAAGTACTGGCTGACGTAGCAGATCAGGGTCGTCAGGTCAAAGATCATGTTCCGGCTATGGCCGTGCTGCACTGCTTCACCGTTCTTTTCCAGGCGGAATTCGATGTCATTAAGGTCCGCAAAATCTGCGGGGGGAAAGAAATCTGGTGAGAGCGGCGCCGAGTTATCAAAACCTTTGGCAATTTCCCAGGGGTGGCCTTTGGCTTTCAGCTCGTTCTGCAGGTCACGGGCGGTCAGGTCCAGCCCCAGACCGATGGCCCCGACGTAATCCATGGCAAATTGGGGCTGCACGTGCCGGCCGTTCTTCGCGATCTTGATCACCAACTCCGTCTCAAAGTGGATATCCTGGCTGTACTCCGGATAGTAAAAAGGTTTGTTGTTGGGCAGGATGGCCGTGGGCGGCTTCATGAAAACCATGGGTTTTCCGGGGGCCTTGTTGCCGAGCTCTGCGGCGTGAGCGGCGTAGTTACGGCCGATGCAGAAGATTTTCATGGCGGGGTATTTAGTTGGTTATGACGCACCGCAGCCGGGCGCGGACGCGGGTGCAAAGAAAGGTGAGGGGAGCAAGGTGGGCAGGAGGCTGAGCAGGTGGGGTTGTCAGGAAGACAACAACTGTGCTTTCCTCCGCAGGAAGCAGGCCTGGCCTGGTGTGAGGATTTTCTACACTACCGTCCACCCCGTCCCCGCCAGGTTGGCCTTGATGCGGCCTTCAATGTCGGTGGTATCGGCGGGAACAAAGGTCTTGCCCGTGATCGTTTCGTAAAGTTCGGTGTAGCGCTGGGTGACGAGGTTGACAAAGTCATCCGGCATGTCGGGCATGGTTTGCCCTTCCAGTCCCTGGAAGTTGTGGTCCATGAGCCACTCGCGGACAAACTCTTTGGAGAGCTGCTTCTGGCGCTGGCCCGCCGCCTGGCGCTCGGCGTAGCCATCGGCGTAGAAATAGCGGCTCGAGTCGGGGGTGTGGATTTCATCGATCAGGTAGATCTCTCCGTTCAACAGGCCGAATTCGTACTTGGTATCGACGAGCAGGAGGCCGCGTTCGGCGGCCATGGCCGTTCCCCGGGCGAAGAGGCGCCGCGTGTAATCTTCCAGCTTGTGGTACACCTCTTTGGTCACGATGCCCCGGGCCAGAATCTCTGCGCGGCTGATGTCTTCATCGTGGCCCTCCTCGGCTTTGGTGGCCGGGGTGATGATTGGTTCCGGGAAGGCATCGGCTTCCCGCATTCCGGCCGGCATTTCCACCCCACACAGCACCGGCGTCCGCGCCTCCTCCTGAGCTGTCCGGTAAGTACGCCAGGCGTGCCCTACGGCGTACCCACGGATCACCATTTCAATGGGAATAGCCGCACAGGCTTTGCCAATGGCCACGTTCGGGTCCGGGGATATTTCCAGCCAGTTGGGGCAGATGTCCCGCGTAGCCTCCAGAAAGTGAATGGCCGTCTGGTTCAGTATTTGTCCTTTGTGCGGAATGGCCTTGGGCAACACGTGATCAAAGCTGGAAATCCGATCGCTGGCTACCATCAAAAGTTCATCACCGCGCCGGTAAACGTCACGCACTTTGCCCCGGTAAAAATCAGCGGGAGGATCAAAAGTCAACTTGGTTTCGCGGAGCGCGGTAGACATAATCAGAGAATTTTGGGCAAAGATAGCCATCTCGGTTATTTGCCGTCGGCCGCAAACAAAACCGCCAGCACTACCTCGTAGTGCTGGCGGTCAGGAAGGATTGATGACCGGTCCTGAAAGACCGGTTAGCAAGCGCCTTACTTCTCCGGAAATTACAGCTGTTCTTCCGAGACGGCGATGTCTTCATCGAGTTCGTCCTGTACGGGAAGTACGGCCGGGCCGGCGGTATTCCGTTCCTGGTTTTTCTCCTTATGCTTACGAATCTGCCGGCGCAGGGCTTCGGCCACCTCGGCAATGGCCCGCTTGATGCTCTGGTCCGTGTACTCGGCAAACAGGTCGTTGCCCGGAATGGCGAGGCGAACCTCTACCTTATGGCCGTTAGCCGTCGTGCCGTCATCTTCCTTGATGTAGACATCGGCCCGCTCGATCCGGTCATAAAACGTTTCTAATTTATTAACTTTCTCGTGGATAACCTGCTTGGTACTCTCAAGCAATTCTCCGGATTTATGAATGGTAATCTGCATACAATATCAGGTTTTGGTTACATAATCAGCGGTCAGATAACTGATCTGCCCGCCCGTTTATTTTTCAATCAAACCGAATGACCCGTTGAATCGTTCGACGGTTGATACAAATCATCGCACAACGTCCTGCATCCATCGACTAAGGAAATAACCCCGGTCATTCTGACTAAAGCTACGTTAAAATTTACGGAATTTCAAGGGCATCGGATTGCCTCGATCAGCCACGTGCAACCAACCGCTGATTTACAGCCTGTTGTCTGGATTCACGGCCTGACGGGAAGCGTTCGATTCTGGGAAGCGGCCATGTATCCGGAGTTGAAACGCCGCCGATCCTGGTATTCCATCAGCCTGCCGTTGCACGCACCGAGCACTTACAGCGGACAGGACCTCCAGGCAGCCCTGAACGAAAATTTACTGGCAGATTTACTGGAAGGGGTGCTGGAGCAGATCGTCCCGGCGGGCAGGTTTCACCTCGTCGGTTACTCCGTCGGCGGCTTCGCCGCCATGAACTATGCCGCTAAATACCCGGAGCGCGTGACTTCCATCGTCAGCATCGGCGGCTTCCTGACCGGGCGCGCCCGCGGCATCGAGGGCATTCTTCAGTTTTTTGCCAAAGGCACCTTCTTCCGCAAGGCCCTTTTCCACGGCGCTTACCGAACCATGCAGCTCCACCCCTCCTTTTTCAAACTCGCCACCCTCACCTACGCCCGCCAGTGGCGCAACCTCCTGCAGTACGAACCACTGGAACCAACCATCGCTAACATCTGGCCCGATGTCCGTCACCATTCGGTGGAGGGCCAGCGCGCCTGGTTCGCCTATCTCCTGCGAATGAATCTCCTCGACGAAACCCAGGCCATTCAGCATCCCACCCTGGTCATTGCCGGCGAGCAAGACCCCATCATTCCCTTTCACCACCAGCGCAAGTACGCGACACTCCTGCCCAACGGCCGGTTACGGTCTCTGCCGGGTACGGGGCACGTTCCTTTCGGCGAAGCGCCCGCCACCTTCAAGATGGTTTTGCTGGACTGGCTTGCGGACCGGGAACAGGAAAGCCAGCGGTGAACCAGTGGACTGGATTTTCAGCAACACGCAGTGGCTCACCGGTCCACCACCTCAATGCGGCTAAAGCCATCCCCCACCGGCTCCAGACGAATCTGACACTGCACCCTTTCCCGGAGGGAAGGAACGTGGCTGATGAGGCCGATCATTTTGCCCCGTGCCCGGAGCTGCTCCAGCGTGGTCATGGCCTGATCGAGGGTTTTACCGTCGAGGGTACCGAAACCTTCATCAATGAATAAGGATTGCATGAGGTTTTTACCGCTCGCCAGGTCTGATAGCCCCAGTGCGAGGGCGAGGCTGATGAGGAAAGTTTCGCCGCCGCTCAGGGTCGCCATGGTCCGCCGGTGCTCATCGTGGTAGGTGTCCACAATAATCATGTCCAGATTTTCGCCGCCGCCGGCAGGCGGCGCGTACTCCATCCGGTAGCGGGGGCTGATGGAGGCGAGGTGGGCATTCCCGATCTCGATCAGTCGCTGCAACGTGATGGCCTGGGCGTAGGACCTGAATTTTTTACCATCGGCGGAGCCGATGAGCTTGTTCATAATTGTCCAGCGATCCAGCTCGCGACGAAGATTTTCCAATAACCGCTGCTGTTCCGCAACCGCCTGCCGGCGCGCATCATCCTGTTTGATTTGTAGCTCAACAGCTCCGATAATCCGTTCAGCTTCGCTGACCGCATGCTCCTGCTGGGCCTGTTGTTTGTCCAGTACATCCCGGTCGGGGAAACTGGCCACTGACTTGGTGGCGGTGGCCAGTTCTT
>JAUIIF010000241.1 GCA_030431945.1 Bacteroidia bacterium
GGGGAAGCCCAACCTGATGTCCTGGCCATCGTGCGGAATATAGGCAGTCTTGAACAAGTAATCCCAGATGGCCAGCGTCAACCCGAAGTTAACCCCGAAATGCCTGCTCTCCGGAAGGTTATAGGAGTGGTGCCAGATGTGCATTTCCGGACTATTGAAGAGGTACTTCATTAATTTACCGAGCACCAGGCTACTTACCCCTGCAAAACCAATGATGATTCCAAGTTTGGTTGCGAGGCCAGGATTGTCAAAGAGGTTAACGTCAAGAAGGCCGTTTGCAGCAATTACGCCCAGTAATGCCCCCAGAATACCCCCGGTGACGTAGCCACTTACACTAATATTCGAATGATTGTAATGCCCCCAGGCCAGGGTAAAAATGTGGATAATGAAGAAGTCATACAGACCAATACCCAATAGTGCCAGGGGAATGTATTCCAGCGTACGGTAAACGATGGTCTCCATCCAGTGGTAGCGCAAATGAGCCGCAAAGCCCATTTCTTCCACGGAGTGGTGCACCTTGTGGAACTCCCACAAGGTGTCTGAGCGGTGCAGCAGCCGGTGAATCCACCACTGCACAAAGTCCCGTACCAGGAAGCCGATCAGCAGGATGGCCCACATCGGGAAGCTGTTCAAGGGGTTATTGGCCTGGAGGTTGAAGCCTCCCGTTATCCAGGCAATGCCGTCATTAAACAAATTGACAATCACGTTGGAGGCCGCACTGTAAATGATCAGCGAAAACAGGAAAAAGTTGAAAAACATGTAAAAAGCATCCAGCCAGAAATCCTTACGGAACACTGGCTGATTTTTCCGCCAGGGAATGACCACTTCCAGCACAAAGAAGAAAAGCGACACGCCGATCAACCAGTAGAAATAGTTATTCCAGGAGGGGTGCGTGATCTCGTGGTACAGGTAATTACCGTAGCCGGTATATCCTTCAACAAATGCGTTCCAATACTTTTCCATAATGGTGATAGATTACGTTAGTCTTATTTATTTGGTGTCAACAGCAGAGAGACTGGCGACCAGGTCAGTGTAAATGGTTTCTACCTCATCCCGGCCCACATGGTGCTCGATTTTCCCGGTAGTATCTTTTGCGTGAAAAAAGCTCCATTCAATCCAGGAACCATCGTAATTTTTCACGTTGGGGTAGCCCAACAGGTCCTGAAGCACAAAGGCCGTATGCGCCGATCGTACGCCTGACTGACAATAAACGATTATTCTTTTATCCGGGCTGATGCCCTCGCGTAAAAAGTTATACTTCAAGTCTGCCAGGGATTTGAAAGTATGGTCTGCGTGAAGGTCTACGGCTTCTGACCAGTTCAGGTGACGGGCCGTGGGTATCGCCCCGGGGGCAAAGGCGCCTTTCTTGTAGCGGACAACAGCATTGCTTACCACGTGAGGGATGCCCAGGTATTCATAGTCTTCCCGGGTATCGACAACGAGGGTATTTGTATCAGCAATTGCCGCCAGCACCTCTTCAAGAGAAGCCGAATAGTCAGGCTTTTCAGCTGCGGGGAAGGCGTAGTCTGTACTTGCTCGGCGTGGTCCGGATGCTTTGGTCAAGGGGTGGCCGGCGTGTTGCCAGGCAGCCTTCCCTCCATCCATCATCACCACCCGCTCGTGTCCGTAGCCCCGCAGTATCCACGTAAAACGGGCAGCATCCGCACTTCCCTTCGTGCAGTATACGATGATCAGCTCATCCTGCTTCGCCCCCAGACTTCCCAGCAATGCAGCCACCTGTTCCCGCGAGGCCCGCATCCCTCCGTAAGGATAGTGCTGAGCATCTTCGTAATCCGGTCGCCAGAGATGTACCGCCCCCGGCAGGTGCCCCTGAGCAAACTTTTCCGCTTTGCTGATTTCCACCAGTAGCGGAGGATGGGGGGTCGCAAGTGCCGCCACTACTTCCTCCACGGAGTATAAATGGATACTCCTGGCGAAGTTTTCGGTTTGCGGCTCGGGCAGCGCCCCATCGGCATCGTGCCGGCAGGCGCCCAGCCCCAGCAGTATGGACAGCAACAGGTAGGGGATGATTTTCTGTCCCATGATTACCCGTTTACCTTAACCAAGTAATGAGGGCGAACAGCTGTCCGCCATAAATTGCCTGCGGACACAACGCAGGCACCGGAGAAACAGATCGCTGCACTACACATCCTGTCCCCGCATCATCTTGTTCCAGTAGAGGTAAGGCAGCATGTATTTTTTCAGCATCCAGAGTCGCCAGTGTTCTTTACTGCTGTCCCGGATCAGTAACTGCTTCAGCTTGGGGTCGGGCGTAAAATTATTATCGTAGTCAAACTCAGCAAGCACCATCTTCCCGTAGTCCGTGACGAGGGGGCAGGAGGAGTAACCATTGTAAGCTCCGACGCCCATTTTTTCAGTCCTGATGAGTAAGTCCAGATTGTCGACCACCACTGGCACCTGCTTCCGGATGGCGGCCCCGGTCTTTGCCGTTGGCAATCCGGCCACATCACCCAATCCGAAAATGTTACCGTAGCGGTTGTGTTGCAGGGTATGTTTGTTCACGTCCAGCCACTTCGCTGCGTTTACCAGCGAAGAATCCTGAATAAACTGGGGGGCGACCGAAGGCGGAGCCGTGTGCAGCATGTCGAAATGAATTCCCGTCAGCGCCCCGTCAGTTTCCGTTTTCACGTCCTTGTGGTTGTGCTCCTTCATGTGGTCCGCAAAAGCGTACCAGGCAATCTGGTTGTCTCCGTCTACTTTCTTCAGTTGGTAACCGAAGCGCAGGTTGATGTCTTTGCGATCAACCACTTCCATTAAGGTCTTGGCAATTGGCTTCACCCCAAAGATGATGGTGCCCGCCGTGGCAAAAACAACGTCCGTTTTTGCCCGTACGCCACTTTTAGCCCAGTGCCCTTCCGCCAGGTACATGATCTTCTGCGGGGCCCCACCACACTTGATCGGGGTGGTAGGCTGGGTGAACAGGGCCGTTCCCCCTTTAAAATTCTTGATGACTTTCCAGGTATGTTCAGGATCGGTGTAATTACTACAGACGACTCCCTGATCAAGCGCTTCCCCGAGGCCGGGGACGAGGCTCATGTCATAAACCAGGCCGGGGGCCACCACGAGGTAATCGTAGGTAATGTCCCCGCTGGTTGCCGTATGTACGGTGTTGTTCTCCGGGTCAAAGCCCGTCGCCTTGTCTTTGATCCAGGTGGCTTTAGCGGGGATGACGGAAGACATGGGCCGGGCAGTATCCTGGTAATCATAGGTACCGGCCCCCACCAACGTCCAGGCAGGCTGGTAATAATGAGTGTCCGCCGGCTCGATAATGGCGACGTTTGTTTGCTGGCGCTGCTCAATCAGTTGAGCGGCGACCATAATGCCGGCAGTCCCCCCGCCGATGATTAAAACCTGATGATGTGTGGGCATGATAACTTCTTTAAGTAGGCCCAAGGTATTCTACCGGCTTTCCTTTTTGTGTGATCATGATCACACAAGGATTTTCCAGGCCCTTACTTATTGATTTCAGATGGTGATTGAGCCGGTTCTGGTACTATACCTAAGTCAAAGTGGTTTGGGTATACCAACGGGCCCCGGGGCAAAGGCATTAGTCATTACATTGTGATCCAAATCACATACTGCTCCTCGTACCACCGCGACCTTTGCAGTAACAAAGAAGCCTTTTTAGGTAACCGAAAATACCCCGATATGTCCTGGATAGATGACGCTAAAGCCATGTTCACCCACAAATGCGCAGAATGCCACCAGGGGGACATGTTTCCGACCGGCGCTTTCAGTTTTAAGCAGCCTTTTACCATGAACGAGCGCTGTCCGCTCTGCGATGCGGATATGGAGCCCGAGCCCGGGTTCTATTACGGGGCCATGTTCATGTCTTACATTTTTTCTGCTTTCATAAGCCTGGGCCTGGTCATGCTGACCCACTGGGTGATGGATTTCACCCTGCTCCAATCGTTCTTCATCCTGATCCTCATCGTGGCCGTGTTTTTCGTTTGGTGGTTCCGTTTTGCCCGCGCTTTTTGGTTCAACCTGATCATTGGCTTCAAGCCGGAAAAAGCAGAGGTGGCTGCTGCCCGCAAATAGGGTTCACCGCGCGTCGGTCAGCCCCGGCTTATTCTGAACCAGGCGGCGATTGGCAGCGTCGTGAAAAAGCGGGAGCTTACCGTTCGCTACTGTTCAAGCCTTGGGCGCGAACGCAGGTGCAGGGAAGGGTTTAACGGCAGCAGATAAAAAGGCCGACCCTAATTTAAATTCTTTTCAAACAGGAGCTGAGGGTGGTATTTATCTTACCCACTGACGTTGTTTAAGACACTACCAAATTCACGCCGTCATGGACGTAGAAATTCTCGCCAGAGTCCAATTCGCCTTTACCATTGCCTTTCATTACATCTACCCACCCCTAAGCATTGGCCTGGGCTTGCTCATGGTGATCATGGAAGGCCTCTACCTCAAGACGGGCGACAAGGTGTACGAAGCCATGTGCCGCTTCTGGACCAAAATTTTTGCCCTCACCTTTGGCATCGGCGTAGCGACCGGTATTGTGATGGAGTTTGAGTTCGGCACCAATTGGGCGACTTACTCCCGCTACGTTGGGGATATTTTCGGGAGTGCCCTGGCCGCCGAGGGGCTCTTCGCCTTTGCCCTTGAGAGCGGCTTTTTGGGGATTCTCTTATTTGGTTGGAACCGGGTCAGCCCCCGGGTTCACTTCATCGCTACCCTTGGCGTCTTTCTTGGCTCCGCCTTCTCTGCCGTCTGGATCACCGTGGCCAACAGCTGGCAGCAGACCCCGGCGGGGTACAAAATTGTTGGCGAAGGCCTGGAAGCCAAAGCAGAAATTGTTGACTTCTGGGCCATGGTACTGAACCCCAGCAGTATCGACCGGATGTTCCACGTCTGGATTGGCGCTTTTCTCGCCGGCGCCTTCCTCGTACTGAGCGTACACGCCTACTACCTCGTACGGGGCCGGTACGAAGAGCTTTCCCGCAAGGCTTTTAAAATCGCGCTTGCAGTAGCCACGGTGTTCAGCCTGAGCCAATTATTTACCGGTCACCGCAGCGCGGAGTACGTTGCTGAATACCAGCCCGCCAAGCTGGCCGCCATGGAAGGGCATTTTGCGGCAGAGGGCCCCGCTGATCTTTACGTACTGGGGTGGGTGGACAAAGAAAAACAAACGACCACCGGCCTCAGCATACCCGGCGGGTTGGGCTTTTTGCTCGAACAGGATTTTGCTGCGCCCGTTACCGGCCTCAACGCCTTTCCGGAAGCTGACCGGCCCGGGCAGGTCAACGCCGTTTTCCAGTTCTATCACCTGATGGTCGCCATCGGCATGGCCCTCATCGGCCTTACCCTCCTGGCCTGTTTCTACTGGTGGCGAGGGACTCTTTTTGAAAAAAAATGGCTGCTTTGGATCTTTGTCTGGGCCGTTGCCCTGCCCCAGCTCGCCAACCAGTTCGGCTGGTTTGCCGCAGAAATGGGCCGGCAGCCCTGGGTCGTATATGGCCACCTACGCACTTCCGATGCCCTCTCACGGGTTGTCACGGCCAATCAGATTCTATTTTCCCTGATCGGTTTCACCCTTATTTACCTCCTGCTGGCCGCCTTGTTCTTCTACATTCTGAATAAGAAAATCAAAAAAGGGCCCTACGATGAACACGACATTGATGATCGCCCCCGGCAGGAGAGCATGGCGAGGGTCGCAGAACAGGGACTTTAATAAAGCAGCATCCGCATGAAACACCTACTCCGGTTTTTACCCCTGGCCATTCTTTTCACCAGTTGTGGCAGCAACGGTACCAACGGCTATTCCACCTTCCTGGGCATTGACTTCCAGACCATGTGGTTTCTGGTAGTCGGTGCCGTATTCACGGGTTATGCTATCCTGGATGGCTTCGACTTCGGGGCCGGAGCCTGGCATCTTTTTTTCCGGAAAGAGGAAAGCCGCCGTATTGCCCTGAATGCCGTCGGGCCGGTATGGGACGGCAACGAAGTATGGCTCGTAATTGGCGGCGGCACCTTATTTGCCGGCTTCCCGGTCGTTTACGGCACCCTGTTTTCGGCCATGTACATCCCCTTCATGCTGTTCCTTTTTTCCTTGATTTTTCGGGCCGTCTCCATCGAGTTTCGCAGTAAAGAGCCCATGCAGTGGTGGCGCAACCTGTGGGATACGACCTACAGCATTTCCAGCATCCTGCTCAGCATCCTGCTGGGGGTAGTGCTGGGCAACGTGCTGCAGGGAATGCCCCTGGACGACAACTTTGAGCATACCGGCAGCTGGCTGGCTTTTCTCAACCCCTACGCCTTTTTGGTTGGCCTTACTTCATTGTCCCTTTTCATGATGCACGGCGCCATTTACCTGACCATGAAAACGGAAGGCCGCCTGTTCGCCAAGGTCAATCGCCTCCTGCAGCGTTCCATTATTGCCTTTGTCCTCATTTTTGTTATCCTCACCTTCTACACGCTCTTGTTCATTCCCCATCTTTCCGATGGCTTCAAGGAAAGGCCGTGGCTGTTTGTGGTCCCCGTCCTCGCCGTTTTGTCGATCGCCAACATCCCCCGGTTAGTGACCAAGGGGCGCTACCTGCCGGCCTTTATTTTCAGCGCCATCACCGTTGGCCTGCTCCTGATCACGGTTGCCATTGAGCTTTACCCAACCATTATTATCGACAGCAGCGGTGCCGGCAACAGCATTACCGTGTACAATGGCGTCGCGTCCAATAAATCGCTGGGCATCATGCTCACTTTTGCGGCCATCGGCGGCCCACTGGCCGTTTCGTATACCGCCTTTGTCTACAAGACGTTCTGGGGCAAAGTCAAGCTGGACGAACACAGTTACTGACGGGCAGAAATTCGCAAGAAGGCAAAATTCGTCAGCCTGCGTCATACC
>JAUIIF010000242.1 GCA_030431945.1 Bacteroidia bacterium
GGTGCCCGAGGTTCGACTTGAGCGATCCGATCGGGATGGCTTCTGCCGGCGGCTCGCGCTCGAGCAGGCGGGTGAGGCTCGCGACCTCGACCGCGTCGCCCACCTGCGTGCCGGTGGCGTGGCACTCGAAGAGGTCCAGCTCGCCGGGCGAGAGGTCCGCGGCCGCGTAGGCGCGGCGGAGCGCGCGCAGCTGCCCGTCCGCGTTCGGCGCGAGCAGCCCGGGCCCGCGCCCGTCGTTGCCGAGCCCGACGCCGCGGATCACGCCGTGGATGACGTCGCCGCGCACGAGCGCGTCGTCGAGCCGCCGGAGCGCCACGAGCCCGGCGCCCTCGGCCGGCACGAGGCCGTCGGCGTCGCGGTGGAACGGGCGGCTGCGTCCCGACGGGCTCAGCGCCTGGAGCGCCGTGAAGCCGACGTGGATGAAGAGGTCGTCGGCGCAGCTGACCGCGCCCGCCAGCATCAGGTCGGCGCGCCCGTCCTGGAGCCGATCGCAGGCGATCTTGATGGCGTAGAGCGAGCTCGCGCACGCCGAGTCGAGCGCGAACGCGCCCGCCTCCAGCCCGAGCGCGCGCTCGAGCAGCAGCGCCGGGAACGACGAGCCGAACCGGTTGCGGGGATCGACCTCGCCCAGGCCGACGGCTTCGAGCAGCTCTTCGGTGATGCCGGGCTGCGCGGCCAGCCAGTGCCGCTCGGCGAAGCGCGCGAGCGAGGCGTTCGGGAACGACAGATTGCCGACGACGGCGCCGACCCGTTCGCCGCAGGTGCGGTTGTCGACGGAACGCCTCACGCCTGCCTCGGCGAGCGCCTCGCGCGCCGTGTGCAGCACCCACCGGAAGAGCGGGTCGAGGCGCGCGATCTCCTCGGCCGGCAGCCCGAAGCCGCCGGCGTCGAACACGTCGTCGAAACCCCGCACGTATCCGCCGCGGTCGGTCGCCGCGTCGTCGCCGGCGGGTGCACCCGCCGACGACAGGACGTGGCTCCGGTCCAGCCGCCAGCGGTCGTCGGGCGCGCGACCGAGCAGGTCGCGGCCGTCGCGCACCGCGTTCCACAGTGCGGCGGGCGAGAGCGCGCCCGGCAGCACGCACGCGCGACCGACGATCGCGATCGGAGAGAAGCGCTTCACGTGGCCCGTCCGCTCACCGCTCAAACCTGTACGGGTAACCTGGGCGAAAACATCTTCACCGCCGGTGATTTTGGCAGCGGAACGGATAACGTGGTTACCACCGACCCCGGCATCGCCCCCGGTTTTACCTACCAGCGGAACCCACCGCCGAACGACGGCTTTTATACCATAACCAACGATATGCGCCGGTGGGCTAATACCTTCGGGACCTGGGATGCTTTCCCGGACAACAGCGACGACCCGAATGGCTACATGATGGTGGTGAACGCCAACTTTTCTCCCGGGAAATTTTACGAACAACAAGTGGACGACCTGTGTGAAAATACCCTGTACCAGTTCACCGCGGATGTCCGCAACGTATTACGACGTGGCAGCAACAACCTGCTGCCGGACGTCAGTTTTTCCATTGACGATGAGGTGCGTTTCACCACCGGTCCGATCGGTGAGACCCAAACCTGGAATACCTACGGATTTACGTTTACGACCGAGCCCGGCCAGACGTCCGTGCTGCTCTCGCTCAGCAACAATGCCCCGGGCGGTATCGGTAATGACCTGGCGCTGGACAACATCTCCTTCCGGGCCTGCGGGCCGGAGGCCCGCATTGCCGGAGCCGAAGAACTCCGTTTGTGTGAGGACGGTGGCCCGGCGACCCTGACGGCAGAAATTATTGGAGACCAGTACGACGATCCGGCCCTGCAGTGGCAACAGAGCTTTGACGGCGGGGTCACCTGGCAGAACCAGCCCGGGGAGAATACCATGACTTTCCAGCATACCGCCCGGGCCAGTGGCTTCTACTACTACCGTTACCTATTGGCTAACGGCGCGGCCAACCTGAGCAACGCAAAGTGCCGGGTAGTCTCGAACGTGAAAACGGTTTACGTCGTCCCGAAACGCTACGAAATCATCGATACCCTTTGCAACGGACTACGCTTTACGGTGGGAAGTTCGACCTACGGGACCAGCGGCGTCTCCGTAGACACTTTACGCTCTTCCCTGGGCTGTGACAGTATCGTCACCCTGCGGCTGACGGTTGTACCGGACCCCGGACTGGCACCCGATTTCGAACGGTTAAATCCGTCCTGCTCCTACTTGTCTGATGGCAGCGTTTCCCTGCGCAGTGTCAGTAACGGGGTAGGGCCATACCGCTACACCTTTGATACCTTAACGGCTACGGTGGGCGGGACCATCACTAATCTGGCAGAAGGAGATTTCCCTTACCGGATTGAAGACCGGTACGGCTGTGCGGTCGCCGGGGAAATATCGTTGCGTAGTCCCAACCCATTCCGGATTGAGCTTGGCCCGGACCGGGTGATCAGCCTCGGCGAAGAGGTACGGTTAACCGTAGGCTCGGGGGAGCCCGTAGTCAGTTATGCCTACACGCCGGCGGAGTTGGTGGATTGTACTGAAGATTGTGAAGGGGTGATCATTTTTCCGCCGGAAAGTACACAACTGCGCCTCCTGGCTACTTCTGCAGCAGGCTGTGAAAGCGTAGACTCCCTGCGGATCATTGTACTGAAAAACCGCCTCGTGTACCCCCCGACGGCCTTTTCGCCGAACGGCGACGGCATCAATGACCGGTTTACCCTGTTCGGCGCTACGCCGAACGTGACACGCCTGGCCAGCCTGCGCATTTTTGATCGCTGGGGCAATGAAGTTTTTGCGGGGGAAAATTTGCCGCCGAACGATACGGGGGCCGGCTGGGATGGTAAAGTGGCCGGTGAGGCGGCCGCAACGGGTACCTACACCTACGTCGCCGAAGTCGTTTTTCTGGACGGCGTGGTGGAGCAGTACGCGGGCGCCGTGGTCTTACTCCGCTAGCGCACCATATTGTTTTGGCTGTTCCTGCAGGGCCCTTCCGGTTAACAACTTGATAACGCAAAAAGGGCCGATGACGGTAAACGTTGAGTGCCATAACTCGTAACGGTGCCCTACCTTTGCGCTCCTCAAAAGTCACTGCCATGAAGCGTCTTACTATTTCTTTGCTCTCTCTTTGCCTAGCGCTGCTCTTTTTTGCGTGCAACGGTGATAAGCGACCTGCCGGGAATGCCGGCGTCCAGGCAGGCCCCGGTGCGCTCAATCGTCAGGTAGCTCCCGTACGACTGCTGACCTGGCGGTACCTGCCGCAGGATGCGGCCATCATCCGGGCCTTTGAAAACCGGTACGCCGTGAAAGTGGAAGTGGAGGTGCGCCCGATGGCAGAGATTGTGGCGGATGCGGTGGCCGGCAGGCAATTGCAGGCCGATGTCCTGATTGTGCCTACCCTGGAGGATGCTGCCCGCCTGAAGGGGTTTAATGCCCTGCAGCCGTTCTTCGTCGATGCATTTACCAACGGTGACGTAGCGGACCGCTACCTGGACAATGAAGGGTACTGGGCGGGGCTCAGCCGCTGGACGATGGTGACGGTCTTCAACCCTAACTCCGTGACGGCCGCAGAGGCTTCCTCCTACAGTGGTATTCTCAAGGCGGTACAGCGCGGACAGCGACTGGGCATTGCGCACCCCGACAGCTCCGGGCTGGCGGGGGTGGTTGCCGGACTGCACCTGAACGTCAACCCGGATGCTGCTGCCCTGTGGGGAAAGACGATGTATGAACAGTCGGTTGGCGGCCCGCAAGGATCGGATTATACGCAGCTGGACCGGATGTTGAATGGCGAGCTGGACCTGGCTTTTGTCAGTCTGGGCTCCGCCGTGCGCTGGTTCCTGAACGGCAACCCGCAACATTTTGCGGCCGCCGAGCAGTGGCGCGTGCGTTTTCCGCGCACGGCAGCGACCGATATTAACTTTTACAACATGACCTGCGTAACCATGCCGGCCAATACGCCTAACCGGGACATGGCCGCGCGCCTGATCGATTTCCTCTTTCAGCGCGAAAACCAGGAGGAAATCAGCAACGGATGGTTTGAATTTCCCGCGCAGACATTTGCCGAGGCCAACAGCTATCTCTACGGTTTTCCCGACGCCATCGGCCTGAAGGTGAGTGGGGAAGAAATTGAGAACAGCCTGCCGGCTGCCTGGGGTATTATTAACGGCGTAGCCCAGGCGCAGGCGCAATAGGCGGGGCTTTTTCCTGGTGTTCCGGTACTGGTGTACTTGTACCGGTAGCGTATTTTACTGCCGGTTAAATTCTTACTTTCACTACGGCTACCTGGTAGCCTCCTGTTCCGCTGCTCCGGTGAGCAAACCACTGCACCTGCGTCCGCGCCGTCTTAGTAAAACCTTAATCCTGGATTTCTCCGCCAACTAAACGACCAAAGTAGTCGTTGCCTTACGAACAAATTGACAAAGCATACCTTGTTTTGTAGTATTGCGGAGCATTCGCCACTGTAAGCAGCCAATGCAACTGAGTAGTTGGCTGCCGAATGACCCAAATGACCAAAAAACCAACCATGCGTTACCGTTTATTATCCCTGTTTGTTCTCCTCTCCGTTACCATGCTTTGCGCCCAGCCCGACCGTTGGCAGCAGCGTGCGGAGTACACGATGGAGATTGACATGAACGTAAAGAAACACCAGTACGAAGGAGAGCAGACCCTGAAGTACTTCAACAACTCCCCGGATACCCTGGAGCGTGTTTTTTACCACCTGTACTTCAATGCCTTTCAGCCTGGAAGCATGATGGACGTAAGGAACCTTACTTTACCCGACGCTGACCGCCGGGTAGGTGACCGTATCAGTAAACTGACCGAAAAGGAAATCGGCTACATTAAACCCACTAAACTAACGCAGGATGGGCGGGAGCTCAATTATGAGGTAGTAGGCACCATTCTGGAGGTCGAGCTGGCCAAGCCCATTTTACCCGGTGCTTCGACCACCTTCTACATGGAATGGGACGCCCAGGTGCCGCTCCAGATCCGGCGTAGTGGCCGCGACAATAAAGAAGGCATTGCTTACAGTATGGCGCAGTGGTACCCCAAGCTGGCGGAATACGACTATCAGGGCTGGCACGCCAACCCTTACGTCGGTCGTGAATTCTACCACATCTGGAGTGATTTTGATGTGAAGATTACCATTGATAAAGATTACGTCGTGGGCGGGACGGGCTACCTGCAGAATGCCGCTGAGATCGGCTACGGGTACGCTGCGGAGCCGGCGAAGCGACCTAAAAAAATAACTTACCACTTTAAGGCCCCGAGGGTCGGTGACTTCATGTGGGGGGCAGACCCGGACTACCGCCATACCAGCCTGCAGCGGGCGGATGGGATGACCATGAACTTTTTCTTCCAGCCGGGAGAAAAAACCACCGAAAACTGGGAAAACCTGCCCAAAGTAATGGATGAGGCCTTTGCGTACATCAACGCGCATTATGGCCAGTACCCCTACGAGCAGTACAGCTTTGTACAGGGTGGTGACGGCGGTATGGAGTACCCGATGGCTACTTTCATTACGGGAGAGCGCAGCTTCCCGAGCCTGGTCGGTGTATCCGTACACGAACTTATGCACAGCTGGTATCAACACCTGCTCGGGACCAACGAAAGCCTCTATTCCTGGATGGACGAAGGCTTCACCAGCTGGGCCAGCAGCGAGGTGATGAACCACTTGCGGAAGCAGGGTCTTATTGGTGGCGAGGCGGCGGAAAACCCGCACAGTCGTACCTACGCCGGGCTGCGCGCTTTCCGCACCTCCGGTCAGCAGGAAGCTCTGTCCGTACACGCTGATCACTTTGCCACGAATGCAGCTTATGGTGTTGCTGCCTACACCAATGGTTCCGTTTTTCAGGAACAACTCCGTTACATTATCGGAGAGAAGGCCCACCAGCAAACGCTGTTGCGTTATTTCAATACCTGGGCGTTCAAGCATCCCAATCCGAATGACTTCATCCGGATTGCGGAAAAAGCTTCCGGAATGGAACTGGACTGGTATAAGGAATACTGGGTGTACACCACGGACTACGCGGATTACGCGGTGAAGAGCGTAATGGCCGATAAAAAGATAACCAAGGTGCAATTGGAAAAGATCGGCCGGATGCCAATGCCCCTGGAAATCCTGGTGACGCGCAAAAATGGCGACGAGCAGTGGTACTACATTGCCCCCCGGATCTTGCGTTCCACCAAGCCACAGCCAGCCTACGCCAAGAACTGGAACGTACTGGAAGACTGGCCCTGGACCAACCCAACTTACGATTTTATGATCGATCTGCCGAAGGAAGAGATTAAGTCCGTACAACTCAACCCGACGGAACGGATGTTTGAGGACAACGTTGACAACAACCTTTGGCAAAGTAATTAGTACTGCCGGCAACCATAGTTGTCAGGTGCCTTATGATCACGCTCCGCCCGGTCGACAAATAGTGGGCCCCTGTCGCGGGGCGTGATTTTAAGGTGCAGCGTTGGGTAACATTTTGCGGCTCAGTGCAATCAATGGGTGAAAAACAACCGGAAAGAGAACAAATAATTTCTGAATCATCGGCAACGTTTGCCTTGTTCACGGTATCAAACTAGCGAGCGCACGCCCACTCGCAGGCGTATTGAGAGACCACTTGTCATTCCTTGTATGAAGATTTTACTCCTGACCAAAAAGTTCCCCTACCCGCTGAAAGATGGTGAGAGCCAGGCTATTCACGGCCTGAGCAAAAGCCTCAGTGAATTCGGGTGTGAAGTGAGCTTATTGGCGATGAATACCAGTAAACACTTCTTTTCGGGCTCGGAATTGCCGGAAAAAATGGCGCACTACCGGGAAGTAAGGACGGTAGCCGTGGATAACGCCATCAGCCCAATAGATGCTTTTGGTAACCTGGTG
>JAUIIF010000243.1 GCA_030431945.1 Bacteroidia bacterium
TTGATCATCGTGATCTCGCCACTCGCTTCGACGAACGCCGTCGGGTCTTCCATGATCGGCTCGTCCGATTTGATCTTCAGGTTCTGGTAGCCGCGGAAGCCGGTGCCGGCGGGAGGATGGTAGAAACAGGAGGGACGGGCTGCATACAGTAAGACGGTGAAGGGATCAGGCAAAGACTTCGTCCCAGTTGTACCGACGCCCTGCATCAAGCAACAGCACCCCCGCCACCGCTACGACAAAACTGAACAGCAGGGCTCCGATGACGATCAGGCTACGGATCGGATAGCTTTTAGCCACCGGCACTTTTGCTTCTTCCACTACCTCCAAAGCACGCTGCTCCGACCGCAGGATCGTCTCGAATTGCTTGAGCCGAATGCGATCCTCCGTCAGGGCATCGTTCAGGTCACGGCGCTCCTCCTCCAGGTTGTCCAGTGGGCCGATACTCAGGTTCAGGCGCAGCAGTTGGCTATCCAGGTCCGCCTTGGCGCTGCGTAATCCTGCCAGTTGGATTTCGTACTTCGCAATACTATCCCTCGAACTGCGGCCACCACGTTGGCGGTAAGCCTCGATTTTTGCTTCTGCAGACGCCAGATTTTCCTGCAAGGACGTGGTACGCTCAGCCAGCGCTTCACTTTGGGCCACCGTATTGTACACCCCGTATTGTTCGCGCAGCTCCCTGAGCCTGCGGTTCAGGTCCGCCAGGTTTTCCTCCCGGTTTTTTACTTCATCCCGTAGTCCGGCCGCACTCCGTTCCTGCGTCGCCCGGATCAGGTTGAGGCTGATGGTATTGATTTGCTCGCGGGCCGCGCGGGCCATTGCTGCAGCCCGTACGGGATCCTTATCGGAGAGGGACAGTTCGATGGCGTCCCGCGGTGTTTTTTTGACTTCGTACAGGCTGAGAAATTCCCTGCGGACGTATACCGGCGCCTTCTGCTTTGTACTGTCAATATCGTAGACCTGGTACAGGTTAAACGCCTCCACCATATAGTCTACCAGCGCATCACTCTCCGCCACGGCCATGAGCCGGTCGATATCATCCCCCGTACCGTAGAACTGGATGCGGCTGTTGTTATTACCGAACACCCCGTCGATGGACACCTGGTCGGGGCTGATGGTCAGAAAGGCCGTCCGGCTGGTAAAATATTCTGGCAACAAGAGTGAAATGATGATGGCCATTAAAGTACCGGCCGCCGTTACGTAGACGATCGGCCAGCGCCATTGCCAGATACTGCGCAGTACACCGACCAGATGGGTCGGTGCCGAAGAAGCTTGAGTATTATCGGAAGCCATGGTTTTCATTATGAGCTTGTCGGGGTAGCCCCTCTTTAAGCACCCAGTCTAAAAAGTGCGCAAAGGTACAAGAAAGCCCTGCAGCTTTTACCTCTACGTAAGTATAGACCGCTTTTCCGGGCGGAGCGTGGCTTATCGAATAAGAATCCTTTCCGGCGCGGCCGCAGGTGCAGAAAAAGGCAGGGGGGCACACAAGGTAGCCGCGGCAGCTACTCCCGGTGGCTAATCCGTTACCATCTCAATCACCCCGTTACTTCCCCGCATACCGTAAGCACTTGTTTCCACCGCACTTTTCAGGACCCTGACCTTTCTTAGCAGTTGAACATCTACCGCGTAATAAACTTCGGAAAATTCATTCCCGATCGGGATGCCGTTCAGCACGAAAAGCGGAGCCGAAGAAAGCGTCAGGCTATTAATGCCCCTGACGAGGATCTGCGCTCCCGGCCCGTCTCCCTGTACCTGAACCCCTGACAATTGTTTGAGGTACACCGTAAGGTCCTGAACGCCCGGCCGCTGAGGATCAATCGTTACGGTATTCCCCTGGCGGGCTTCCCGGTCCGGGTTTCCGGAGCGGACGGCACCGCCACAGCTTACTGACAAAATCATCAGGCTGCCTAACACCAGCAAGGAGAGAGCACCAGCCAGTTTGTTTGTTCCTGCCATAAAGGGGATTAATTTTTCAGGGTGATCTCGATCACGCCCGCAGCGCCCTGTGTGCCGTAGCGGGCCGTTTCGCTTGCGTTCTTCAACACCCTGACGCTGCTCACGTCCCGGACGTTAATGTCGTTGTAAATACTGATGTAATCAAAGCCCCGCTTGGTGCCGTTTACCACAAAGAGCGGGTCCTGGCCTGCGCTGAAGCTGATCGGCCCCCGCACCCGGATCCGGGCGCCCTGTCCGCTTCCCGTTACGGATACTCCGGAAATGCGCTGGAGGTAACCGGTCAGATCCACGGGGTTCTTTACCTCTTCACTACTGATAGAATTGGATTTCGGGTCATTGACCAACCCATCCCCCTGGGGGCGTTGATTGGAGATGCATCCGGTGAAAAAAGCCGTAAAGCAGAGTACTGCTACCAGGTGACTGAACTTCATGATTCTTTGTTTTTTATTCCTAAAGATACGGTCTGGCGTCCGTTAATTGAAGTACCTTTGCGTCCTTAATCCGCCTTCGTCCGTAGGGAGGCACAGTTTTGACGCATCAATGATTAACATCAAGTTCCCCGACGGTAATGTCCGTCAGTTTGCCGCAGGCAGTACCGCCATGGATATTGCCGCCAGCATCAGTGAAGGCCTGGCCCGCAACGTTCTTTCAGCCACCGTTAATGGTACCCTGACGGACCGCAACCTCCCCATTACCCAGGATGCTACTATTGCGCTCCACACCTGGAGGGACCAACAGGGCAAAGAGACTTTCTGGCACTCTACTGCTCACCTGATGGCGGAGGCCCTGGAGGCGCTCTACCCCGGCATTAAATTCGGTTACGGCCCGGCGGGTGAAAATGGTTTCTTCTACGACGTAGAGCCACCCGAAGGACAAGCCATTTCCTCCGATGACTTCCCCAAGATCGAGCAAAAAATGCTGGAGCTGGCCCGGGAAAAAAATGATTACGTCCGCCAGGAAGTCAGCAAAGCCGACGCCCTTGCCTACTTTACGGAAAAAGGAGACGAATACAAGGTTGAACTCCTGCAGGACCTGGAAGACGGAACCATTACTTTTTATACCCAGGGGGGCTTTACGGACCTTTGTCGCGGGCCCCACATTCCCAATACCGGCGCGATCAAGGCGGTAAAGTTGATGAAAGTCGGCGGTGCCTTCTGGCGCGGCAACGAAGAGAACAAGCAATTAACCCGCATCTCCGGCATTTCTTTCCCTAAAGCCAAAGAGCTGAAGGAGTACCTGGAAATGCTGGAGGAAGCTAAAAAGCGCGACCACCGCAAGCTGGGCAAAGAGCTCGAACTCTTCATGTTCAGTGAGAAGGTTGGGGCCGGCCTGCCCATGTGGCTGCCGAAGGGCCACCAGCTGCGTCAACGCCTGGCCAACTACCTGGAGAAAAAACAGGAGGCCGCCGGCTACCAGCAGGTCACGACCCCGCACATTGGTAAAAAGGATCTCTACGT
Organism: Bacteroidia bacterium; assembly: GCA_030431945.1. Lineage (GTDB taxonomy): Bacteria > Bacteroidota > Bacteroidia > Chitinophagales > Saprospiraceae > Neolewinella. The sequence goes on from JAUIIF010000243.1 coordinate 3,411, forward strand.
TACCAGCGGGCACTGGGCTAAGTACGGAGAAGATAGTTTTCAGCCCATCAAGACGCCGCGCGAGGGGGAAGAATTCATGCTTAAACCCATGAACTGCCCGCATCACTGCGAGATGTACAAGTTCCGCCCACGTTCCTACCGGGAGTTACCACTCCGGCTCGCAGAGTTCGGGACGGTTTACCGGTACGAACAAACCGGCGAGTTGCACGGCCTGAGCCGGGTTCGTGGCTTTACGCAAGACGATGCCCACATTTTCTGTACCCCGGAACAGGTGAAAGGCGAATTCCTGGCGGTAGTGGATATTGTCCAGGAAGTTCTGGGCATGATTGGCTTCGACGACGTTACGGCGCAGATCTCCCTGCGCGACCCGGAAACACCGGATAAATACATCGGTAAGGAAGAAAACTGGCAGATCGCCGAGCAGTCCATCATCGATGCCTGTAAGGAAATCGATATGAAGACCGTCACCGCCTACGGTGAAGCTGCCTTTTATGGTCCGAAGCTCGACTTCATGGTTCGTGATGCACTGGGCCGCTCCTGGCAGCTCGGCACCGTTCAGGTAGATTACAACCTGCCGGAGCGCTTCGAATTGGAATACATTGGTCCGGATAATGAGCCGCATCGTCCGGTCATGATTCACCGCGCTCCGTTTGGCAGCATGGAACGTTTCACTTCCATCCTCATTGAGCATACTGCCGGAAAGTTCCCCCTCTGGCTCGCGCCCGAGCAGTACGTCCTCCTGCCCATCAGTGAAAAATTCAACGATTACTGTGAAGAACTGAAGACCAAACTCGCTGCGCAGGACATCCGTGGTTTGGTGGATGACCGGAACGAAACCATCGGCCGGAAGATCCGGGACAACGAACTCAAACGCATTCCCTTCCTGCTCATCGTAGGAGAAAAGGAAATGGAAGCCGGCGGCGTTGCCCTGCGTATCCAGGGAGAAGGCGACAAAGGCACAATGTCGCTCGATAACTTCATCTCTTTTTTCCAGGAGCAACTGTAGGCGCACAGTACGGCTTGCACAGCACGCGCACAACGCTCCTTTCCGTTTTGGGAAGGAGCGTTTTATTATCCCTCACTTTTACATTCTTTTACTTCGCTTACGCAGCCGGCAGCTGCCTGAGCACCTACTTTCGTTGGCGCGAACACTAAATTTCTCCTTATGCTCCAACGGCTATATTCTTGTTTACCGGTTTGTCTGATCGGTAGCCTGCTTCTTTTTCCGGCCTGCCAATCCGCTCCGCCACCGGCGGTAGCTCCTGTGCCTACCGCAACGGAGCAACTTCCCGCAAAGGATGATCCTGCCGCGCTACCGCCGCCAGCGGGTAGTCCCGTTCCTTCCCCTGAAGTTGAAAACAACCAGCTTGCGCACTACATCCGCAACATCCATCAGGACCGGCAGGGGAACCTTTGGTTCGGTACCAACAGCTACGGCGTTATCCGGTACGACGGCACTGCCCTCGCTTATTTCAACGACAAAAGCGGTCTGCCCGGAACCCAGATAACCGGAATGACAGAAGACAGTAAGGGCAACCTTTGGTTAGGCACGAATGATGGCGTGGCGAAGTACAACGGCCGGACCTTCGTCAACTACTCCGTAGCCAACGGCCTCCCCCACCAGCAAGTATGGAGCATTTTCAGTGACAGCAAGGGAATCATCTGGATTGGCACCCACCAGGGCCTTTGTTGGTTCAATGGCGTTAATTTTATCCCCGTTCCCCTGCCCGCAAGTGAAGTCAGTGACTCCCCTTCGCGTTTTTCCAATAAATGCATTTGGTCCATCATGGAAGACAGCAAGGGCAACCTCTGGATTGGCACCGATGGCGGTGGGGCATACCGTTACGACGGTAAAAATTTCCTCAACCTGACGACCAAAGACGGGCTGAGTGACAACAGCATTGATTGTATCCTGGAAAGCCGCAACGGCGATATCTGGATGGGGACCCGGTTCGGTGGCCTCATTCGGTATACCGGTGGTAAAGTGTCCGTCTTCTCGCAGGATAATGTCCTGGGCAACAACGAGGTGTGCGCCATCCACGAAGATCCCGCCGGAAACATCTGGACGAGTTCCGAAGGCTATGGCGTTTACCGGTACGATGGCACCACTTTCACCAACTACGCCGAGAAGGAAGGGCTGGGCGTCCGCGCCGTCCAAACCATTTTCACGGACCGGGACGGGCAGCTCTGGGCCGGCGGCGGCGGCGGACTTTTCCGGTTGGAAGGGGACACATTTGTGCACGTCGGGCAGACGGGGCCGTGGGAATAATGGTAATTTAAGGCCATGAAAAAAGTTACCGGAGACCTGCTGCAGCTCGCCCGGAACGGCGAGTTTGACGTTATCGTTCATGGCTGCAACTGCTTCTGTACCATGGGTGCGGGAATTGCAAAATCCATTAAAGCACAATTCCCTGAAGCTTACCGGGCAGACTTACTTACCGCAAAAGGCGATAAGAAAAAACTCGGCACCATAAGCTGGGCACACGCTGACCAGCTCGACCTGATTATTGTCAATGGCTATATCCAGTTTAACTGGCAGGGAAGCGGTCGGAAAGTCGAATACGATGCCGTCAGCGCAGTATTTAAACGGGTAAAAAACCAGTTTTCGGGCCAACGCATCGGCTACCCCGCTCTTGGCGCTGGGTTAGCCGGGGGTGACTGGGCCATCATTTCCGCCATTATCTCCGCAGAACTGCGCGGAGAAGACCACACTTTTGTGGCGTACCTGCCTTAGTACGGACGGTCCTACCATTTCACCTTCCCAATTTTAATCCACTCGTTTCCCCGTGAAGGTGGGCCCCGGTGTTACTATCTCCATCCCCGTCACCCGGTTATTTTCCCAGCTGAAGGTAATCCGGGCGTTTTTGCTGGAAAGGAAAAAGACGTCCTCTTCCAGCGGAACGATGGGTTCCCGGGCAGTTTCCGGGGCGAGGACCCATAGTTTACCATCCTCCAGTTGCAGTTCCATATTAAAGCCTACACTCAGCAGGTATTTCCCGGCGAAGGGAAGAAGTTCGGCAGTGGTCAATTCGAATGCGGGTAATTCATCATCGATCGCCACGCCCAGGTCCTTGAGGGCAATTTTGGCGGACAAACTGGTAGGGTTGATCTCCAGAACGTGCCGGAAACTGTTGATGGCCGCGGCCGTATCGCCCTGGTTTTTCTGGCATTCCCCCAGTTGATGCCAGGCACGTTCGGACTTCGGATATAGCTCTACCGCCCTTTCGGCAAATGGCAGCGCGCTTTGTGCACTGACGTTGTTAAATAAACGTTCGGCCAGGTTCACGATACGACCTTCCTCCCATTCCGGCAATACCCCGAACTGAGCTTGCACCTTTTCCTCGTATTTCGCCAGCGTTAAGGCTCCCGACTGGAAATCACCCACCTTGTTATTCAGGTCATAATCCATAAAGACGTACTCCAGCCCCTTGTAAGTGCTTCGAAA
>JAUIIF010000244.1 GCA_030431945.1 Bacteroidia bacterium
TTACCGGGGTTGCTGGTTAATAGGATGACCGATCTCACGCCCAGGTCTTGCAAGATTTTTCCGGCAGCGGAAAAATCCCGGGCGTCTCGCCGGAAGCCAACGGCTTCGTACGCATCACCCTGCCCTGCCCCGTTACGCTTGTGGGTAATACTATTCAGTAAAGCAAAGTGTCCGTTTCCCTTGCCCTCCTGGTCTAATAAAATAATAATTCCGCGCTCGGCAGCGCCGATCATGGCCTGCGCGCCATCGAGTTGTTGCTGACAATCGCATTCCGTGCTGTTGAAATAGTGACCAAACAAACACGATGAGTGCACCCGGCAGAGCACCTCCTCCGCACCGTCTGTTTCCCCGACGTACAAGGCAATGGCCTCCCGTTGCCCATCATAATAAAGTGATTCCCGGAACCTGCCGAAGCGGGTGCGCAAATCGTTCGTAGCGAGCTTTACAATCATTGGTGTGCTTTTACAAAAAGAAGGGAGGTAGCAGCTGCGGCATCAAAACGCGCAGACCACTACCTCCCGGATTCGTTATCCATCAGTCGGGCAAGCCCAGCAAAAAGCGGAAGGTACCCGTTGGCCATATGGGCCGTTCAAGCTTATTTTCTGGTGCCGTAGAGCTTATCCCCAGCCTCCTTGTACTTGTCGCCGTCTACCCACACCGGACGACTGTCCCGATTGGCAATCAGGCGCGCAGCGAGGGTAAAGGCCTGACAATACTCTTTCAGGTAGGTCATGTCAATCGTTTCGGGGTTGTCCGTCACCTGGTGATAATACTTGAAGAGCTCTTCGCTAAATCCGGTAATGCCAGGAGAGAAACTCAGGGCCGGCATGCCTTTACGGGCAAAACTTACGTTGTCCGAGCGGTCAAAAAGACCTTGTTCCGGAGCCGGGTCATTGATCACCTTCTTCCCGAAAGCAGCGGCGGCAGCCGCTACCTGTGGGTCAATCCCCGTCCGGTTGGCACCCAGCAGGGAAATTCCGGTTTTGTCATCGTAGCCGGCACCGTCGGTATTAAAATTAAAGACCGTTTCTTCCAGCGGGACCAGCGGGTGCTCCGCGTACCACTGGCTTCCCAGCAACCCCATTTCCTCCCCGGTTACGGCCAGGATGATGATGGAGCGGCGGGTGGGCACCTCGGCAAAGGCCCGGGCTGCCGACAAGAGCGAGATGGTGCCAAAGGCATTATCCCGTGCCCCGTTGAAGATGCTGTCCTGCTCCGTATAAGCGCCGCCTCCCTGTGCACCGACGCCCACGTGATCGAAGTGCGCAGTCATGATCATGTACTCCTGCTTCAGCTCCGGGTCAGTCCCTTCCAGAATACCTCCTACGTTAGCACTCTTGATGCTTTCTATTTGCATGCCCGAGCTGGACATGCTTCCGTCAAGACCTTTCTTTTTGGCCTGCAGCTGGCTTACGAAATCATCCTGAACTTTGATGAAACCGTAGGGGATCGCAGCCGACTGCGTACCGTTGTCCAGGCCAACGCGCTCGCCCCCCAGGTACCCTTTAAAAGAGCCCCAGGGAAATGGCAGGGAGTACAGCTCAAAGATGCCAACGGCACCGGCAGCCGCCGCCATAGCGGCTTTCTCACGGATTCCGCGGAAGACACCTGCCTGACTTACATCTCCGGGAATACCGGCCCGGGTAATTACAATTTTACCCTTTACGTCAAGGTTTTCGTAGTCGTTATGGTTGGTTTCTTCATCCACCCAACCGTAATTGGCAAAAACGACTTTCCCCGTCGCGCTGGCCGCCGGGCCCCGCATAATGAGCAGGTCCGCCATCTGCGTAAAGGCCAGGTCGCCCACCATCAGCTTCCCTTCCGTTGGGGAAGCCGTCTTCAGCAAAGGGACGGGTTGCAGGTAGCTGTCTCCGTTAATGGGAGCGTAGCCAAATGCCCGGAGTTGAGAGGCGATGTACTGGGCGGCTATTTCATTGCCGACACTGCCCGTCCGCCGGCCGGCCAGATAGTCAGAAGCGAGGAAATGCATTTCGCCGGCCAGTTCCAACTCGTTGAAGGAAAATTCGGGCCAGGACTTATCAATGTCTGCCTGGGCAAGAAGGGTGGTCAGGCCGCTCAGACAGAGCAGCAACGTAAGGGCTATTTTATTCATACTACAAAGGTAATAGTTTATGCAAAACTGGGCGCGGCCGCTGGTGCAAAGTGGCAGACAAATGAGCCGGACTAAGTCGTTAAGCCAACTAAAAGCTGTACCCGCTGTCCGGAAAAGGCTGCATTGCCGGAAATGGGGTCCACCAATTGTTCATCCGTGATATCGTTAACGCTAACGCCCGGTGCCGCGGCAGCCACCGGTAAGTTGGTTCCCTTACGCTGATGACCGAACCCGTGGGGAATGCTCAGTACGCCCGGCATCATCTCTGCGGTAACTTCTGCCGGAAGCCGGATCGCTCCGGTCCGGGAGGCAATCGTTACTTCCTGACCGGTAGTAATGCCCAGTCGCTCCGCATCCGTCGTATTTACCTGCACGGTACACCGGTTCTTTCCCTTAGCCAGCCCGGCGACATTGTGCATCCAGCTGTTGTTCGAGCGTAGGTGCCGCCGGCCAATCAGGTAAAATTCATGGTTACTGAGAGCAGGTAAATCATCCGTTAACTTTTCTGACAAGGCCAGCAGGTGCTCCGGGGCCCATTCCGGCAACAGTTTTATTTTCCGGTCCGGTGTACACAGGATGGTGGCCAGCCTTGGCACCAAGGGGCCCAGGGCAATCCCGTGCGGGTTGGCCCTGAGCTTGCCCAGACTCAGGCCGGTAAACAGCTTACTCAGTTTACTGAACTTGCCGTAAGGGCCGGTCAACAAGCCCAGATTCAACAGCCGCTGTGGGGTGCTCCAGTGAAAGAACCTGCTGAGGGGATAGTTGGCCAGTGGCGCCAACTGCTTAATGAGTGCCTTGGCAATCTGCCAGTCGTACCACTGGCCCGGCGCGGGCGAAAAAAGGGAGGGTGAATACTTGGCGTTGTTACGTACCGCCAGGTGATTAAAGACAAAATCATAGTGATCGACCTCCAGAAAAGCTGCCGGGGGCAGGATCAAATCAGCATGCCGCGTCGTTTCGTTCAGGAAGACATCAATACAGACCATAAAATCAAGCTCCGCAAATGCCCGGTCGAGTTGTTTACCGTTAGGGCTGGAGAGCACCGGGTTGCCCGCGTGGGTGATCATTGCCCGGATTTGCCCCGGGCCGGGCGTTAATATTTCCTCCGCCAGTACGGCCACGGGCAGCTCCCCTTCCGCTTCCGGCAGGCCCCGAACCCTGCTGTGGTAGCGGCCATAGGTCTTTTTGTACTGCTTTCTCCGGATCAGGTTAACGGCCGGCGTACTGAACATGGCGCCGCCCTCTCGGTCGAGGTGGCCCGTCAGCAGGTTAATGACCAGGATCAGCCAATTACAGAGGGTACCGTGTTCCTGAGTGGACAGCCCCATTCTTCCGTAAATGACAGCGCGCTCAGTCGTGGCATAATCCTTACTTAATTGCCGAATAGTAGCGGCAGGCAGGCCACAAATTCCGGCGACCCGTTCCGGCGTAAAGTCTTTGACGCTTTGTCGCAGCGCCTCCTCCCCACTCAGGAAAGGAGCAAGGTGAGCACGATTTACCCAGTTATTTGCAAAAACCTGCTGGAGCATGGCCAGCAGGAAATAAACATCGGTTGCTGGTCGGATAAAGTGATGAGCATCCGCGTATCTGGTGGTTTCGGTGCGACGGGGATCAAGGACGATCACCTGGCCACCGCGGGCACGGATGGCTTCCAGCCGCGGCTTGGCACCACCGGTACTCATCAGGCTCCCGTTGGATACGGCAGGGTTCGCCCCCATCACGAGCAGGTAATCCGTCCGGTCAATATCCGGAACCGCCAGGTGAAGGGTATGCCCGAACATTTCGTGGGCCATAAACTGATGGGGCAATTGATCCATCGAGGTAGCGGAGAACACGTTGCGGGACTTCAGCGCCCGCCGTAAATCTCCCGCAAAGGTCAGGAAACCATAATTATGCACCGTAGGGTTACCGAGGTACATCCCTACGGCATCCAGCCCGTACTCCTCCCGAACTGCTTGCAGACGTGCTCCGGCCAGGCTCAGGGCTTCGGTCCAGCCAATTTCTTTCCAACTGCCGTCGGGCTGTTTCAGCAAAGGGGATTTCAGGCGGCTCGGGTCTTCGTGCAGTTCCGCAATACGAGCGCCTTTAGGACAAATAAAGCCCCGGCTAAAAGGATCTTTTTTATCACCACGGACGGACAGCACCTTTTCACCATCGTGCTCAATTTCAAGCCCGCACATAGCTTCACAAAGATGGCAAACACGGTAATGGAGCATGGTCAATCTTTAATCATGGATAGCACCGTAAGGTAGAAATGATTTGGTTAAGCGAAGGCCATACGTCAACAGTCCGCAAGCTTCAGCCTTGGTCAAAGCCGTCGGTTCTTGGTGCACAGAACTCTCGCGGCCCTGGTCCTACTCACCAGCCACGGTCATCAATCATCAATTGAACGCCATGCCTTACCTTGCCCGGCCAAAGCTAATTTCCGATGGCCAGCGCTGCAGACACCCTTAACGAAATCCTTCACCAGGCCGCACAAATGCTGGCGGATAAAGAAGAAGACTTTCTGAATCATCAGCCTGCTCCGGGAAGGTGGTCCCCCAAACAAATTATCGGCCACCTGATTGACTCCGCCTACAATAATCATCGCCGGATTTTGCTGGCCATGAACCAAGATCACTTGCGTTTTGTCGGATACAACCAGGTAGATTGGGTGGTAAAGAACCGTTACCAGCAACGCGATATCCGGGAAGTGGTCTCCACCTTTTTAGCCGTCCAGCAACATTTGGCGGAAATGTTGTCCGGACTACCCCAGTCTTTGCTGGAGCGCCAGACTACCGACCATGAATTCGATCGCATGGCCATGCTAAAAATTCCTGCCGGAGCCCCCGCTTCCCTGGGCTTCCTGATCGAAGATTACTTGTTTCACCTGGTCCACCACCTGCGGCAGATCGACGCAGGTTTTCAAGCTGAATGGCAGCTTGGCTACCAACCAGGCACAAAAGAATTTCGCTTACCCTAACGTCTGCCCCATGACCATCCGTACCGCCACGGCCGGGGATGCACCTGCCCTTGCCCGAATCTTTAACCAGTACGTTGCCAAAGCTACCATGGTCCTCACGCCCAGGACGGCTGCAGACTACCAGTTATTACTGACAAGCCCGCGTTGCCTTGTCTTCGTCGCTGAAAGTACTACTGGCGAGGTCACCGGTTATGCCTCAGTGAAACCATACAGCGACCGTGGCGGCTACGTGCTGGCCGGCGAAGTCTCCGTTTTTCTGGACCGGGCCCACGCCGGCCAGGGAACCGGCAGTGCGTTGTACGAACAACTTCTACCCGGTGCCGACGCGCTCGGCTACCGACACCTGACGGCTAAAATCTGGGCTGACAATACCGGCAGTATTCGCTTTCACCGGCGTTTTGGCTTCCGGACGGTAGGCACCCAGGTAGGCATTGGCTGGGTAAACGAAAAACGAGTGGATGCAGTTATCCTGGAAAAGGTCTGGTAAACGCCAGGTTTACCCGGGCACCAGGAAAGTCTTACGGATATTGGAGACAGTATTGGCGTACTTCTCTTTCTGCAACATCGCCTTCCAGTCCGGGTGATTGCCGAAGGTCGACCAGTTCGCATTCCGTTCCTCCATATCCCGGAAGTGCAGCATGTAGACGAGCGACGGCCGGTACGGACCGGCGATCATTTTCCCGAAAAATACCGGGTGCAATCCTACTTCATGGAAGAGGACAATTTCTTCGTCGTTGAACATGGCGGTTTTGCGGCGGACGGCATCCTCACTGTACCCTTCGTAGGTGCGCAATTCGAAAAGGCCGGCCTCCGGCCCGGGGAAAGCGACTTCAGGCATCCCGGTAAACGCCAGCATTAATTGCGAAGCGTACCGGTTATAAATTGGCTGGCCGGGCGGGATGGCGTCATACGTTTTACTCGCCGCTAAGAAATCAGCACCCGCTTCCAGCTGTTGAGCCTGTACGTAAGTTTCAGCGTCAGGGTAAGCGATGAGGAGCCAGAGGTTCGCCGGTTCACTGTTCCCCAATTCTTTCAGCAACTTCGGTGCCGGACAACCTAATTTCTCCAAAGCGGGTGAAAGTACCTGCGCCAGGTACTCCCGGAGGGCCCGCTGCCCGCTGCCCCCGAACTTAATTTCGTACGTCCGCAGCTCTATCAACTGGCGCTCGCCAGCGGCGGGCGAGGGGGGGAAAGGGGCAGCGCTGAGGCCCAGGGGAAGCGCAGCGGCAGCTGCCGCAATAAATTTTCTTCTTTGCATGATGCGGAAATATTGAAAAGTAAGTTTTGTTGATTATCCCCGAATAAAGGGCATCCGGAAAAGGAACAGCGAAGGATTACCCTATCCGGGTTCCGTCAGCCACCGGGGTATCAGGGCGCAGCAAGGTAACAACTTTATCTTCCACCGCGCCCAGGACGAGACATTCACTCATCATATTCGCTATTTGCTTGGGCGGGAAATTAAGTACCGCAATGACCTGCCTGCCAACCAGGTCTTCCGGTTCGTACAAGACGGTAATCTGAGCGGAACTTTTGCGGATACCGAGCGGTCCAAAATCAATCCGCAACTGATAACTGGGGTTACGTGCTTCCGGAAAGGGGTGAACCGCAATAACGGTACCGACGTGCATTTGTACGGCAGTGAATTCGGACCAGGTCAGGTTTTGCTCGGCAGGCATGAGGATGTGGTTTTACGATAAACGGTAGTTGCTCCCGGAGACGGCAGTACCCAGCCCCGAATTTAAGGTACTTCCTCCGGGTTATTG
>JAUIIF010000245.1 GCA_030431945.1 Bacteroidia bacterium
GTCAAAATTGGTCAGCAGTCGGCTTGAAAGTTAAAATTAGCTACGCGCTAAGCAGGTTTGTACCTTCGCCGGCATGAAAATTGAGAAAGAACTACTGGCGCGGGCGAATAATGCCTGCGAGCTGAGCGGCGCCACCGCAGCCTTAACGACTTATGAAGTCGGGCCTGATGGAGATGGCTCTCCGGCAACGACAATTGTCATTACCCAGCCGTTGAAAGATCAACTGACGGGAGACAGAGAAATGGAACCGAACGACTGGCGGTGCCTTAACGACAGCATGTGGTCTGAGGTGGAAGCCGTCAAAGTAGTGGCCTATCGAACCTTGCAGCAACTCCGGGCAGAAGGGTGGCCACAGGATTTGCTGGACATGATGTACCTGGACGAATCCACCTTGAAGTGGGCCCGGGCAGGATTGCCGGACGAAAATGCCCTGGTGCATCAGGACAGCAATGGTAACGTACTGGAGAACGGAGATACCGTAGTACTGATTAAAGACCTGAAAGTAAAGGGCGCCAACTTTACCGCAAAGCGGGGGACTGCCGTACGCAATATCCGGCTGGTACACGATAATGCCGGCCAGATCGAAGGCAGGGTCGAGAGTCAACAGATTGTAATCCTGACGGAATACGTCAAGAAAAGTAAGTAGACAACGGGCATAATCTACTTGATCAGGCAGGTAGAACTACCTGATTCCTGTTTGAAGTTAGGGTGTTGTGGAGACCTGACCATAATATTGGTCACACTATTCACAAACCCATCTTTATGTCTATTCCGAAAAAAGCTGACGTTGTTATTGTTGGTGCCGGCGTGGCTGGCCTGTACACTGCCTGGCGCATTCTGCAACAGCACCCCAAAAAGAAAATTCTGATTGTAGAGCGGTTGAACCGTACCGGCGGGCGCCTGGACAGCGATCTGATCAAAATAGAGAACGATACCCATACCGGCTTCGATACGGTAAGGGACGAGGAAGGAGGCATGCGCTTCAACTACGGGATGGAAGAGCTCATGCAGGTATTCGGGGCCTTGCACCTGTGCGACCAGATTGTTCCTTTCCCGATGGTAGACCCGAACAACCATTTTTATCTGCGGGGACACAGCTTTACGGTTGCGGAAGCCGAGGACAGCAAGCAAATGATCTGGTCAGACATCTACAACCTGGCCGCTAGTGAGATTGGTAAAAACCCTTCCACTATTCTGTCCGAAGCCTTCAACATCGTCCTTAGTGTCAACGGCGTACATACCCTCCCTGACCCAACCCCCGAGTTTTGGCAAAGAGTCCGCCTGGAAATGTCCTGGAAAGGCACAAAGCTTAATGAATGGCAGCTGTGGGGCTTGCTGCGGGATATCGGCTACAGCGAAGAATGCATCGATATGCTCTCCCACACGATCGGTTTCGAAGCCCCGTTCCGTGACGTCATCAATGCCGGTGAAGCTTTCCAGTTGTTGGGTGATTTTCCTTCTAATCCAAGTTACCACACCCTGCGCGACGGCTTCAGTACCCTGCCCAACGCCCTGGTAGCTGCCTTAAGCGAATACCCGGGATGTAAGATCAGCCTGAGTACCAGTGTCAACAGTATCGCCGGTAAATCGGGCAAGTATGAAGTAGCGCTTTCCGTAGGTAAACCAGGGGAGTCTTACCGGGATGGCCGGAAGTCCAACAAATCCTACCTCGTTACTGCGCCGCAGGTGGTACTGGCAATTGCTGCCAATGCCATGGAGAAACTGTACCACGATTCACCGGCCCTGAAGACCGGTAAAAAGGCACTGCAATTCCTCCAGGATATCCGGAGTATTGTCAGTTTGCGGCTGCTGAAAATTAACCTTTACTACGAGCTCCCTTGGTGGGAGAATGGACTGGATGGTCAGCAACCCAATCATTACGGGCCCAATTTTACCGATTTGCCCCTGAACTCGGCTTATCCTTTCTATAATACCAACGGCGTAACCGGGGATCGTCCGGCAGCCCTGACCATTTACTGCGATTACAGCAATACCAATTTCTGGCAGGGGCTGCAGAATGTTGGCCCCATGTTTGACTCTCCGCTCCAGCGTGAGCACAGCCAGCCGCCCCAGGTGCTGTTTCCCGCTTCGGAGGCAGTAGTAAGGGAGGCCGGAAAGCAACTGCGCTTACTGTTCAACACCCCGTACGTTCCGGAACCCATCATGACGAGCTACCGGCTCTGGGGCGGCGAAGATGATTTCGGTTATGCCTACCATCAGTGGGGAATTGGTGCCGATGATGCCGGCGTCATGAAGCGCATGACGGAGCCCGTTCCGGGAATATTTACCTGTAACGAGGCCTGGTCTGATATGCAGGGTTGGGTAAATGGCTCCCTGCGGTCTGCAGATTTGGTCCTCAAAAAGATGAAAATCAAGGCACTCAAACATGACCCTTGCCCGGCACCACCAAAACAATAGTCGCTGAGGACAACATCAGGGGCGGGAAATTGGAAATAACCACTGCTTATCGTTTGACACACCCGCCCCGCTTTTTCCATTTCACGACAAGGCTTCAATCCATTAAACATGACTACTTCTGATTATACCGTCGGCCAGTACCTGGTCGACCGGCTAAGCGAGCTTGGCCTGGACCACTTATTTGCCATTCCCGGCGACTATTGTGCCGACTGGGTACACGAATACGTAGAACCCAGTACCATCGAAAGAATCTCGCCCACGAATGAGCTTAATGCAGGCTATGCTGCTGACGGCTACGCCCGGCTCAAGGGCATCGGAGCCGTTTGTGTTACCTATTCGGTAGGGGCCTTCAGCCTCTTCAACGCAATCGCGGGTTCCTTTACGGAACTCGTACCGGTGGTGGCCATTGTGGGGGCGCCCAGTCGGTCCAAATGGATTCAATACCGCCAGGAGGGCCTGCAGTACCATCACATTATCAATGGCCACGGAACCAATCTGAACGTTTACCGAAACGTCACCTGTGCGGCCGAAAGGGTGGAAGACGGGGGGCTGGCCCCCGGCCAGATCGATGCCGCACTACGCGCCTGTATTACGCACCGGCAGCCCGTTTACCTGGAAATGGCCGAAGACGTATACAATCAGCCCTGCTCCCGTCCTGTCGGTACACTTACACCGGCGGCTTTACAGTCTGATGCCGCAGCCCTGCAGGCAGCGGTTCAGGATACGATGGCCCTGTTGAAAGCGGCAAAAAAACCGTTGCTCTGGGCCGGTGTGGAGATCGAGCGGTACGGCCTGCGGGAGTCTTTCACCAAACTGCTGAACCTGCTGGATATTCCCTACGTCACCTCTTACATGGGTAAAGCAGTAATCGGGGAGGATAACCCGAATTACCTCGGAGTGTACGAAGGCAAGTGTACGTTGCCAGGGGTACTGGACATTGTGGAAGAATGTGATTTCTTCCTGACGATCGGCACCTGGTATACCGACATTAATTCCCTGGGCCTGATTAACCTTCCGTGGGAGAAAATGTCCTTCGCAGGGCACCGGGCGGTGCGTTTGGGGACGAACCTGCACCCCAATATCGGTTTAGAGGCTTACCTGGATGCGCTGCTTGCAGCCGCTCAGGAGTACGCATCACCCGGTTGCTGGGCCCAACGGCCAACCCGGATCCTGGAAACCACCAAGCCTGATGCCCCCATCACTTACCAGGGTTTTTATGACTTTACGGCACCATCCATCAACGCAGATTCAATTATCCTGGGGGGCACCGGCTTCAACCTCTGGGGAAGTGTATTGATTGATCTTTGCCAGCCGGATTCTTTCCTGAGCCAGTCCGCCTACACGGATATTGGCTACGTGACCCCGGCGGCAGTGGGGGCTTCCTTTGCGGGGACGGGCCAAAAAGTGGTTGTTTTTGCCGGAGACGGTGGTTTTCAGATGACCGCTCAGTGCCTGTCCAGCATGGCCAGGTACGGGCAGGAAACGATCATTTACCTGGTCAACAACAATGTGTACGGTATCGAGCAGTGGCTGGCGGATCCAGCCGTTTTCGGAAATGACGATCCGTTCTTACCTCTGGCTGAAATTGCCCGCTGGAACTACAGTGAGCTGCCCCATGCTTTCGGGGATACGGGCCGGGGCTGGAAGGTGACCACTTACGCCGAGCTGGCAAAGGCCACCGAGGAAGCACTGCAGCATAAAGGAGGTCCTGCGCTGATTCAGGTAGTCGTTGAGCCAAAGTCGATACCGACCCTTGCCGCTTGGAAGGTGCCGGGGGCGAGTTAATGGGTAACGTAAAAGGGCGTCGCAATGGGCGCGGCCGCAGGTGCAAACAGTAGCCTGCGGGCGGGCAACCGGCGCGCAGCGGGAAGGTGACCTGCCGTGAAAGGCAGTTGCGGTAGCCGGCTTGTCGGTCAACACCACGATTACCCGGTAAACAGACCTCAGCGGGTATCCGCCGGCCGGTCATACGGTTGGTCCGCTGCCGGCAACGGCTATCTGCTTCAGCAAGGCCGGGGACAATTACGCGGAAGTATAGGTAGAAATACCTATAAATGAGAAGGCCGGCGACGAGACGGACAGGTACGGGTCTATTTTGGGTGCAGGTCCAGAGGTTACTGCCTAATCCCCTTACCTGGAAAACAGTTAAAATCCATAAACACTTGAACGCGGACCTCCAGCTTCCTGACCGGAAGTCAGAAGGGGATGGTTCATTTATCGCAGCATTCAGTAACCAGTACCCGAGGGCAAGGCCGTCAGGCTTGGTTGCTGAATGTTTTTTTATGCAAGGCAACTTACCGGGCAAGACGCCCGGATATACCCCAGCGTGTCCCAGTGTGGCTTCCTAGGGCTATTTTTTTCGCCAGGCACCGATAATGCCGCCGATAACGGCGAAGAGCACCAGGTAATAACTACCGTCAATTATACTCGAGATGGTGGGGTTCATGGCAAACCGGTTACTGACGTAAGTGGTCAGCAGGCAAACGGTGCCAATGAGCGCGCCCAGGGTGGCGCCGCCAACCAGGCTGGTTCGTTTGGTCTGGACGATCAGCCAGTTCATGATGAAAGCGTAAATAACCAGACTGATGGCGTTGATGACCATGGGGGTGACGGGGTCCAGGGTAACGGGGGTGCCGTGTTTTAGGATCTCCGCTCCCGGTTCCGTCAGCCCCGGTCCGGTCATCCCCACGGCAGCTGCCCACTGGAGCTGGAAAAAAGCGCCGTACCAGAGGAAACCGATAAACATGCCGGCGATGGTGGCGACAATAATGGCAAGCCAGTTAATGCGGGAGTTCATAGCAATTAAAATTTAGCTGTGTAAACATATGGATTGCGGGGATAAGATGCAAGGGGCGCCTGAAATCGGGAGCCAGGCGGGGGCTTAATCAGCCTAAAATCAGGGGCTAAGGAAAAAAGTGCGCGAAATTTCCCCTGTTTTTCAGTGACTTATAAAGGTTGCTGTTAAAAAATACCTTGTAAAATGCTTGTTTTGGAAAAGTAATCCACCTACCTTTGCAGCCGCTTACGCCAAGACCTCCTGAAAAGGGGTTAAAGTGCGGGCGATAACGCAAACAAAATCAAGCAATACAGTGGATACACTAAGCTACAAGACGAAGTCGGCCAATGCCGCATCGGTAGAGCGCAAGTGGCACGTGATTGATGCGGAAGGTGAAATCGTTGGCCGCCTGGCCAGCAAGATCGCTACCGTTCTTCGCGGCAAGCACAAGCCGGACTTTACCCCCCACTTTGACAATGGCGACCACGTGATCGTGATCAACGCCGAACTCGTTCGCTTTACCGGTGAGAAACTTACGGATAAGGAGTACTTACGTCACACGGGTTACCCCGGTGGACAGCGGAAGGCTACCCCCCGTGATCTGCTCGCCAAGAAGCCGGAACGTGTTCTGGAAATTGCCGTAAAAGGTATGTTGCCCAAGACGAAACTGGGACGTGCGCAGCTGAAGAAGCTGCACCTTTACGCCGGTAGTGAGCACCCACATACTGCCCAGAAGCCGACGGAACTCAAGTAAGGGAGGGAAAGGGTAAAGTAATCCTGAAGGTCTGTTTAGACGGCCTTGTAATGGTCCCTGCACCCGCGTTCGCGCCCAAATATTTTAACTAACCGGAAGAAGTTTTGAAGGTGGAATCCCTTTTTCCTTTACTGCTTTCTTCTTTTTAATATCCATTACTCCATGGAACAGATTAATGCCATTGGTCGTCGCAAAGCTTCTGTAGCGCGCGTCTACCTATCTCAGGGTAAGGGAAACATCACCGTCAACGGAAAGGACTACAAAGCCTATTTCCCGCAGCAGCACATCCAGCTGAAGGTGACCCAGCCTTTCAACATCATCGAAGTTGATAACGCCATTTACGACATCAACGTTAACGTTAACGGCGGTGGTATCAAAGGTCAGGCCGAAGCTATCCGTATGGGGATCAGCCGGGCGCTGGTCAAGCTGAACGAAGACTTTCGCAGCCCGCTGAAGAGCCAGAAGATGCTTACTCGTGATGCCCGCGTGGTGGAACGTAAGAAGTACGGTAAGCCGAAAGCACGTAAGAGCTTCCAGTTCTCCAAGCGCTAAAGTTGGCGCTACTGGACTGTTGATCTATTGGTTCCTGTCCCTTCTCCGGAGGCTGTCTGATAGACCAAATGACCAATAGACCAAATATCCAACCCTTCGGGGACAATCTCTAATCCAAGTCCGACGCTCAAGCGGAGCCATAAGGACTGAAAATAAATAACCCATGGCTACTAAGCCCACCCACCAGGAGCTGCTCGACGCTGGCGTACATTTCGGCCACCTGCGCCGTAAGTGGAACCCCAAGATGTCCAATTACATCTTCGGCGAGAAGAACGGTATCCACCTCATCGACCTCAACAGCACGCTTGCCAACATGGA
>JAUIIF010000875.1 GCA_030431945.1 Bacteroidia bacterium
GTGATCAGCTAATTATTCCGAAAAGTTTTATTGTTTGTATTTTTTATTCTATTTTTCGTCGCACCGAAGAATATTATGAAATTAAGCGGACAAGAAGACTTTCCTACCAGCCCCGACCGTATCTGGTCGATTTTGATGGACACCGATAAGTTGGCCCGGATCACCCCCGGCCTCAGCCGCCTGGAGGCCACCGGGGAGGATACGTATACCGCCATTGCCGACGTGAAAATTGGTCCGGTCAAAGGAAGTTTTAAAGGCGATATGTCCTTAACGGAGAAGGCACCGCCCCATTCT
Source organism: Bacteroidia bacterium (assembly GCA_030431945.1). Lineage (GTDB taxonomy): Bacteria > Bacteroidota > Bacteroidia > Chitinophagales > Saprospiraceae > Neolewinella. Next base: position 295 of record JAUIIF010000875.1, read on the forward strand.
TTTGTCCTCAACGTAACCCAGAAAAGTAAAATCGGCAACGTAAACGCTGCCGTGACGATCAACCTGGAGCCCCTGAGTGAGCACGAGACGCGGCTTTCGTTTGACGGCGAAGCCAAAATGTCCGGACTACTTGCCCGTACCGGAGCCCGGGTCATGAGTGGGGTCGCCCAATCGCTGAGCAAACAATTTTTCGAAGGCCTGGCCGAGGAACTTGCTGCCTGATCAGCCCCTGGCGGCTGGATGCTCCCCTTCCTGATTTTCCGTATATCTTCTATCTTTTAAAAACCGATCATGCATGTCTGATAAAATCACCCTAACAATAAATGGTAAGGAACAGCACCTTGCCGTCGAAGGACGGCACCTGTTGGTGGATGTCCTACGCGAGCAATGCCAGCTGACGGGTACCCACGTCGGCTGCGACACCAGTAGTTGTGGTGCCTGCGTCGTTATGGTTGATGGCCTGTCCGTCAAGTCCTGTACGATGCCGGCTGCTGCGGCCGACGGCGCAGAGATCCTTACGGTGGAAGGTTTGTCCACCAATGGCCAGTTGCACCCTATCCAGGAAGGCTTTAAGGAAGAGCACGGGCTGCAGTGCGGTTTTTGCACACCGGGGATGATGATGACGACGAAGGACCTGCTGGCCCGGAACCCTAACCCTACGGAAGACGAAATCCGGGAGGCCCTGGAAGGAAATTTCTGTCGTTGTACCGGCTACCATAACATCGTGCGCGCCATCCAGTACGCCGCTGCTAAAATGCGCGGCGAAGCACCCGTTTCCGCTGCCTAAAAATTATAATAAAATGACCAGATACATTGGTAAATCCGTCAAGCGACTTGAGGATAAGCGTTTCATTACGGGAAAAGGTAATTATACTGACGATATGGTGTTGCCGCGGCAAACTTACGCCAGTATTGTCCGCTCCCCTTACGCGCACGCAAAGATCAACGGGATTGCGACCGAGGAGGCCCGGAAGGCTC
>JAUIIF010000246.1 GCA_030431945.1 Bacteroidia bacterium
TCGTTTCCCGGCGAAAATGATTCCAGTATTCAGCGTTGCCACGCTTACGGGTATAATGGGCCAGGTGGCGGGTTTCAGCAGCCTTCTGGCAAGTCAGACGGGCCATCGCTTTCACCTGCTCCAGTAGTTCCAGGGTTTCCGTAGTGGAGAGCTGCACGTGCTCAGGATAAACATCTTCTTCCTTGCTGAGCTTAGTGGCAACGGCTTGCTTCACCTTAGATTTAGAAGCCAGAGCAATTAACTTCCCTAACTCCAGGGAGAGATAGTATTCCTGAATCAGCGCCCCTTTTGTTTTAGGGTCACGGGCGTAATCCTTCATCCCTTCCGGCCGCCGGATTCCGTCAGCAAACTGGTAAATGTCTTTCAGCCAATGCCTCACATTACTCTGGTAATGATTGTCATTGAGCCCGAGGGTACGGTGCAGCTCGGAAGCTTTAATAACCCTGGTCCCTTTTTTACTGATGCGGATGGTAAGATCCATGTTTTAAATTGCTGTTGATAAAACAAATTTACTTATTGTTGGAATGAAAAGCAAGTTTAAAACAAAATATTTTTCACTTTTAAGTGAATAATTTTACATTGACAACGCTTTATGTAGCTTTGTAACTTAAATGGTGTCATTAAAGGATGCTGGGTTTGGGGTGCTAAAACAAAGTAGCCGCCATATATAGCTGGGGAAAAGCCCTGGGGAGCTGACGGACCGACCTTTTTTGTTTGAAATGTAATTCCGGGGGTTACCCTTCCTCTGCGCCTGCGGCATTGGCCGGCACCTGCGGCCGCGCCCCATACCCTGACCTGTAAAGAAGGGGTAAAAGATTACGGCTCTATTTGGCCTTCTGGTCCGGGGAGGTCTCTGCTTCGATCATCTTAAACCACCACCAGACCAGGAGTGCTGTATCCCCCTGATAGTCCTGTTCCCGCAGGGCGTTTCGGTAAGCTTCCATCACTGCCTCATCCTGCGTCAGAAAGTTCCGCAGGGTTTTCAGCAGCTTGGTGTAGCGCGGGAAGTCTGCCGCGGGCGGGACATCCTTTGCCCCCAGCCGGGCGCAGATCAGCATCAGCGTTGAGGTAGCGTAAGGGGCGTAGATTTCCGGGTACTGCCCCGCCAGGTAGAGGGAGATCATGTTGTAGTCATCATCGTGATAATGACTGGGCGTTTTGTCTTTCGGGCGCTCGTCGCGGTAGCGATTGAACAGCTCGTTGATGTAAAAAACAAAACGTTGGATACGGCCTTCCAGCTGGCGGTCTTCGCTGAAGAGGTCGCGAAAGGCTTCGCGGACAAAGTCCGGTTCCCATTCCATCAGTTTCAGCATGGCCCGCTTGGGGTCGTAGCCACCGCGGCGGTAGTGCCGGCGGTTGGTCTTGGAATCCAGGGCCAGGTCGTAGCTGGCCGCCAGGTCCTTGGCTTCTACGTTAAAGTGTGTCTGCCAATTTTTCTGGGTCTCCCAGAGCGGGAGATAAGCCAGGGCTTCCTCCGTCGTCAGCCACTTAGGGAATTCAGCCAGGTATGCCTTGATCTTGGGAACTTGCATTGGTGGGGGTTAGAAAACGGAAAGCCTTTTTAGCCGGGAAATTGTCGGGAATAAGTTGTTGAAAGCCGGGGCCGGCTCATTTGCCGGCCCTGAGGCATACTACAGTTTGGCGGCAAAGTCCTGAGCCACCCCGGCAATAATATCACAGGCTTCCCCTAATTCCTTTTCCGTAATCACCAGGGGCGGCGCGAAGCGAATGATGTTTCCGTGGGTGGGTTTGGCCAGCAGTCCGCTTGCGGCCAGGGCCATGCAAAAATTCCAGGCGGTTTTGCTGTCCGGGCTGTCGTTGATAATGATGGCATTGAGGAGTCCTTTACCTCTTACCAGGCTTAGCAACTGGGGGTACTTGTCGACCAGTTCCTGCATACGGGCCCGGAAAATGTGACCCAGCGCGCGGGCATTCTGCGTTAGTTTTTCATCAATGATTACTTCCAGGGCCTCGCGGGCAACGGCGCAGGCGACGGGGTTGCCACCAAAGGTACTGCCGTGCTGGCCGGGTTGGATCACCTCCATGATGTCATTATCGGCCAGTACCGCCGATACCGGGTAGGTGCCTCCGGAAAGGGCTTTGCCGAGAATGAGAATGTCCGGGCGGAGATAGGTGGCCGGCTGGCGCTCGCAGTGGCCCTGGCAGGTGCAGTCGCCACAAACGCGGAGCAGGCCGCCGGTACGGCCAATGCCGGTCTGGATTTCATCGGCAATGAAAAGCACCTTGTGTTCCTTACACGCGTCCCGGACTGCCGCGAGGTAGCCGTCTTCCGGCACAAAGACGCCGGCCTCTCCCTGGATGGGCTCCACCAAAACCCCGGCGATGGTCGCCGGATCATTGGCCAGGGCCGCACGCATCGCCGCGGCATCTCCGTAAGGCACACTCTCAAAACCGGGCGTGTAAGGACCAAAACTACCCTTGGCATCCGGATCGGAGCTGAAGGAGATGATGGTGGTGGTCCGACCGTGAAAATTCTGGCCACAAACGATGATGCGGGCCTGGTTGGCCGGAATCCCTTTTTTCTCGTATCCCCACTTGCGGCAAATCTTTATCGCCGTTTCCACCGCTTCGGCGCCGGTATTCATCGGCAGTACTTTATCAAACCGGAAGTAATCCGTCAGGTACTTTTCGTATTCACCGAGCTGGTCGTTGTGGAAGGCCCGGCTCGTCAGGGTAAGTTTACGGCTCTGGGCTACCATGACGTCGATGATCCGGGGGTGGCAATGCGCCTGGTTCACGGCAGAGTAGGCACTCAGAAAATCGAAATATCGCTTGCCTTCCACGTCCCACACGTAGCAACCCCGGCCCTCACTGAGCACAACGGGAAGGGGATGGTAATTATGCGCACCGTGGAGGTCTTCTAAGGCAATGAAGTAAGCGGGGGAGGTGGTGGTATTTGTGGTCATGATTTGGTCTGGCTTTACCAGGCAAAGATAGTGGCAAGACCGATAGTGGCTAGGAAATGGCTAAATAGTTAGCCTGCGGAAATCCGAACGGGAAGGAAGCGTCATCAGGGAGGTCGCCGGCACCTCTTGCAAAGATGATGGGAGGAGGCAGCAGGCGCGGCCGCAGGTGCCGGGGGAAAGCATAAATAAGCGCAGGCAGGGAAGACCTTTACCTTACCATTATTTTTCCGACAAACTGTTCCCCTCCTGCGGCCGTGACCAACAACCGGTAGGCTCCCGGTGCAAGCGCCAACACCGGTGCGGCCTTTTTACTGATTTCTACCACATCCCTTGGCACCACTACCGCGATGTCATCGTCCACTCCGTACGCCTGCAGCACGTAGGGGCCTGGTACCGTCAGGTGGGCAAGGTCGATTTGTACGGGGACTTGACCGTGAGCAAAAACATAGTCCGGGCGGCCGTATCGATAAACTGTCCGGGGGTGAAAAACATACCGGTCGAACCACCGCACTTCGTCATTGAAATTCCAGGATTCTCCGCTTTTATTTATGTAAACGGAGGGCGCACTGACCGCAGAAGACTGGTATTCATAGCGTTCCAGCTCCCGCCGGCTCATTTCCCGGAAATGCGTCTGGTTGATGGTTAGTGGATTTAAACCCGTAGTGTCAGCCAACCGCTGCGCCATGGCTTTTTCCCAGCGGCCGCCCAGCACGCCCTCGTTGGCGTGAGAGTAGCCGACGTGCAGAAGGTACTTCCCTTCAGGATGATCCTGGCGGTAGGCCATGATGTTGCGCATCTGCCCGAGCTCGCGGGCCCTGGGGCCATCATGGCCCATGGATTCATAGCCAAAAACGGTAAAACCAATGCTTTTAGCTGCTACGACCATCGCGGCAAAACCGGGGTCGCGGGTGTAATACCCTCCATTGAGAGGGAAGTAGTGGCCAGTGGCCAGCAAGGAATCAACGGAAGCATGAGCCGCGAGGGTCTCCAGTCCGAAATGCCGGTACCCCCGGTCATAAAGACCTTGCAACAGCTGACGCGTAAACACCCGGTGCCGGGGCTCATGGTGCGCTTCGTTGATGATGACGATCTCGTGTTCCGCTGCGTCTTTCAGCAAGGCAGGAAGGGCGGGGACAGGGCGAAAATTGTCCCGGAAATTTTCGAACCGAGCCGTATCCATGCCCATTACCCGGGCGTGGATGTCCATAGCTTCCGTGGCAGCTTGGGCGTGGCCAGCAAAAGACAGCCAGTTACCCGTCAGGCTGAGGTTGTAATCATCCCGGGAGGTATCCCGGGCGTAGGCAGCGGAAGGATAAGGCGTTTCCCACAACTGATAACTGACCGTAATCGTGTCAAAAACAGGTGTCAGAATTTGTTGCGCGGGCAGCCGGACTGCCGCTAGTAGAAATATAATTAAGCAGGTGATTCTCATGCTCAGCCAGATGCAGAGACGGGGCAATTTGGTGGTCCGGGATTGTAGACCATCTCCAGGCCCGACCTCCGTAGCGGCTCGCTGGTCGCAGCGCTGTCATCTTGCTCCTTCGGTTACCGACCGCCAGCTGGCCCGGTCGTCCGGCCTTCAGTTTACCTGAGCGTCAGACCCGGTAACAGCAAGGGGGCGCTGCCACTCTTACGGAATAAATGTTCCATAGTTTTTAAAGTCAGCGCGATTTCCGTAACCTTTACTCCACATTCCGGGAATTCCTGATCAATAGAATGCTTCCACTAGCTTTACCAAAATATAAGATATGTGTCGCCATCAGTATACAACGCCCGTTTACGGAGGGTCATCACATTGTGTTTTAGCGAAATATTATGCTGAGAGCGAAGGAAAAAGCCATGAGGACCAACTGCCGGTAGATGATGCAGGCTATTGCCTTTTCCATAGTAGTGACCTGAACTGGAAGGCTGAATTTGACTTCCCCGCTATGCTCTTGCAGCTACTGCAGTTGCTGGAAGCTGGAGATGATAACTATTACGATTTACGGGGCCTGATTTCAGTAACTGCTCCCGAAAAGGAATTGGTGCTCAGCGATATGATTTTGCGTAAATCATTGAATTTATCGGGGGCTGTATTTCACCAGCCCTTGAAAATTATCAATTGCCATTTTAAGCAATCCTTATTTCTCGATGAAATCGTTTGTCACGAGGCATTTGTGCTGGAACATTGTCAGGTTGACGAAAGCTTTACGGCAATCGGAGCCAGTATTTTTCACCAAAACTTTTACTGTATTGATGTCCGTTTCGGTCAGTTATTTGACCTTAAGGAAGCTATTTTTAAAGGGCAAATCAGCTGCTCCGACGTTTCCTTCAACGGCTATACCGTATGGGACAATGCCCAGTACCTCCCCCAGCATTATGCCGTTGCTTATTTCCGGGCTTCTTTCAGTGGGTACACCACTTTCAACGATACGGTCTGGGCCGGCCCGGTCCATTTTGACGAAATTGCATTTAACGGGGATACCAACTTTATCGGAGCAGATTTCCGTAAGGAATTTTACCTCGTCTCACCACGGATAAATGCGAACGTTCGCTTTTCAGGGTACAGTGAAACCGCCAGAATATTTGATCATGAGGTGAACATGACCTTAACGGAAAGTAGCTTTATTGATGCAGGACAGCTGCTGTTTGAGCACGCAAATTTGTTGTCGCTGAACCGGGAAGCCAAACACCAATTACCTCAGCTCAAAGCTAACCGCCAGATCGTACTGGGCGAAGGATGCATCGTTTACCAGGTTGCGTTTCGTAGAAGCTATCCGTTTGCGGCACTGAATGCTGTTTTCCTGGAAGACCTGACCCAGACTATCCGCCAGTATTTTATCAGAAAAATTGGCAGGCACTATGAGGTGGTTTTTGCGGAGCAGGATGATCAGTTGGTGGTTACCTTCTATACTGATGATTACGTATCCGAAGCAGATTTCCGCAAGGAAGAAGTAGCAGTCATCAGAAATCTGCGTGCCAGATCTGGGAGGGATACCACGCCCCTGGAAAATGTTTTGCAGGAAAAGTTCGCCTGGCAGTTACGGCAGGCCATCGATAACACCGTTAAAGGTTATCTGCAACCAGAGGTTTTGCAGGATATATTTTCCAAAACAGAAATATCACTGCTGTTGTCAGGAAGCAGCATTGAAAGAATTACCGCAAATAATCTGGTGATCCAGGAGGTTCGCGAAAGTACCATCTACGTTGATCGGCTTCAGCAATTGCCTAATGACCCGATTTTCTCCCTCAATGAACCGCAGTTCAACCATTTAAAAGCGGAATTGCTTAAGCTACAAGCCGGACAGTGGGAAGACCTGGAAAACTTGCTGTCGGACATTAAAAACGAAGTGGTAAGTAAAGATCGCCTGGCTCCGTTTTTAGCCGAAACCGGTATCGGAATTGCCAATAATTTAAGCGCCGGCGTACTGTTTCTGGTCCTGGAGCGCTTGCTGTTGGGGTAGTCCAGGTCAAAGCCGGCCCGTCTACCTTACAACAGCGGGTAGCAGGCGTCACCGCGCCTGCTACCCGCTACCGCATTAGAATTGGCGGTGGTTGGCGGTCCGAACCCTCCGGTTCTGAGCAGCCAATCTTGGTCCTTATTCCCTCCCCGACCAGCTGATCGTATTGCCGTACAGGATCGCATTCATGAACAACCGGTTGGAGCCGTACCAGAAGGCCCGGAAGTTCGGGTTGTCGGCAAAGCTGATGGTTACCCCGCCTCGCGAGCCGCTAACCACTACTGCGGCGGAATTAGCCAGCTGATCCTCAAAGCCGCGCGGGCAGTAGCCACTCAGCAGGGCATTGCTCCGGTACATGAGTGGTGAAGCGTAAGGGTTGTCGGTGGGTTCAAACATCAGCGTTCCCCGCTTAAACAGAGGGATT
>JAUIIF010000247.1 GCA_030431945.1 Bacteroidia bacterium
AATAACCACGTTGGCAAATCCGATCGGTTCATCCGTCTGCTCGTCAATTAAGGTGCCGGCAACTTTTCCTTTTGCCTTGTTTTCCTGTGGTCCCCGTTGGGCGGCCACGCTCAGACTGAGGAAGAAAAGGCAAAAAATCAGCAGGCGCGGACGCAGGTGCCGGGTAAATGTGGAATGCATGGTTCGATTTTATCTGGTTCTTGGTAGTAAAGGTGTAACCGTGACCAGGAAAGGTTGTTCGTTGTAGCTACATCGTTAACAGCTTATTACCAATCGGAATCAGGTGGTTTTTACCTCAACCTGTCGGCAGCGCCGACGGATTACGCTCCTTGCTCTTTACCCCTTTGCGTGCACCTGCGTCCGCGCCCTGAAGCTGATTTGCTGAGTCCGCCCCCTCAGCAGCGCTTCTGAAATCTTAAGTTTCCCTTAAGCATCTATCCGGTGATGGCAGGCGTTTATCCGAAAAACATAGCATTCCGTCGTTGTTTCGACAAGATTGGCCGTCAACAGCCGAGATTTTCAAAAGAATGCCCGGAAACATTGCTTTCTTTGCAGAAACTACTAATCAAAATATGAAAAAACTACTCATTTTAGCGCTCATCCTGAGCACCGTAAGCCTGGCGGCACAAGATGTAGCACCAGATAACTGGTGGGATCTGGACCGCACGGACAACACCTTCCCCGGGGTCAGTGCCCAGAAAGCCCACAACTACTTAAAGGGCAAGCAGGCCCAGACGGTCGTAGTGGCCGTGATTGATTCCGGTGTGGATATTGAGCACGAAGACCTTAAAGATGCGATTTGGACAAACCCGGGCGAAATTGCCGGGAATGGTATCGATGACGACAACAACGGCTACGTGGATGATATTCACGGCTGGAACTTCATCGGCGGTAAGGACGGCCGCAACGTCAATTACGAGAACCTCGAGATTGTCCGCCTCTACAATGCCTACAAGAAAAAGTACAACAACCGTAATCGTGACGGGCTGAGCAAGGCTGAAAAGGCAGAGTTTGACCTTTACAAGGAGTACGAGGAGGTGATTGAAGAGAAGCGGACTTCGATGGCACCGCAGATGGCTTCCGTCGTCCCGATGCTGGGGGCGCTGGACGAAGTGATTAAGAAAATCGGTAAGCCGGCGGAGGAAATTACGGCCAAGGACGTAGAAGCACTGAGCGGCGAAGACCAGATGGTCGCTGCGGTGCAGCAAATGGTATCCCGGGCAACGGCCCAGGGCGCTACTTTCGCCGCTTTTTACGACAACGTAAAAGGCTACGTAGACTACCTGAAGCAAACGGTGGAGTACAACTACAATCCGGATTTTGATGCCCGCGACATTGTTGGTGACAACCCCGGTAACCTGGATGACCGGAACTACGGCAACAATGACGTTGAAGGCCCCGATGCGCTGCACGGTACCCACGTAGCTGGCATTATTGGTGCTGTACGGGACAACGGCCTCGGAGTAAACGGGGTTGGCGGCGCTCAGGTACAGATCATGTCCGTGCGCACGGTCCCGAACGGAGATGAGCGCGATAAGGATGTCGCCAACGCCATCCGCTACGCCGTGGATAACGGTGCTTCCGTCATCAACATGAGCTTCGGCAAGGGACAGAGCCCTTACAAGGATGCAGTAGATGCGGCGATGAAATACGCAGAGAAAAATGACGTCCTGCTGATTCACGCAGCCGGCAATGACGGTAAAATGCTTACGCTGACCAACAATTATCCGAACGATACTTACCTCGGTAAGAAGAAAACCGGAAAGACCTGGATCGAGGTTGGGGCCGCCACGCCGAATTATGATGCCGGACTGGCCGCCGGGTTCTCCAACTACAACAAGAAGTACGTTGACGTCTTTGCCCCGGGAGCACAGATCTACTCTACCGTGCCGGATGACGGCTACCAAAACCTGCAGGGTACGTCCATGGCCGCACCGATGGTTGCCGGTATTGCGGCCTTGATCCGCAGTTACTTCCCTGACCTGAAGGCTACCCAGGTTCGTGACATCATTCTTGCATCTGCCCTTCCCGTCAACCTGGAAGTTACGAAGCCGGGATCGGAAGAAACCATCAGCTTCGGCGAGCTTTCCGCTACCGGCGGGTTGGCCAATGCTTACACGGCGGTAAAACTGGCGGAGCAGACGAAAGGCAAAAAGAAGAAGGTCGCCAAACGCGACGCTTCGCTGATGATGTACTAAATCTTCCTTACTCTCTCCTGATCCTCCGGACTGCCGGGAGAGAGTGGACTTGAGTACCTGGCCCCCAATTTTGCGGGGAGGAATTGAATAACGGGTGAAGGCTTTCGTAGCTTTCACCCGTTATTGTTTTTACCTTACCACGAAATTGAACCGTAATGATGAGACTACTTCCCCTTTTCTTCCTGCTCTTCAACTTACCGTTGTTTGCCCAGACCGGCCACCCGGAAACGGCCGAGGCCGCGGCAGCTATTGAGGATAAAGTCATCGAATGGCGGCATCACCTCCACCAGAACCCGGAGCTGAGTAACCGCGAGTTCGAAACGGCAAAATACGTGGAGCAACACCTGCGCGGACTGGGGCTGGAGGTACGTACCAAAGTGGCCTACACCGGTGTGGTCGGTATCCTGAAGGGAGGAAAGCCCGGAGGCGTAATCGCGCTGCGCGCCGACATGGACGCACTGCCCGTGCGGGAAGTGGTGGATTTGCCCTACGCCTCCAAGGTAGAGACCACCTACCTCGGCAAGGAAGTGGGCGTTATGCATGCCTGCGGCCACGATACCCACGTGGCCATGCTGATGGGCGCTGCAGAAATACTGGCTGCCCGCCGGCAGGATATAGCGGGTACCGTTATTTTTATTTTTCAGCCGGCTGAAGAAGGCGCTCCGAAAGAAGAGGGTGGGGGAGCCAAGATGATGGTGGAACAAGGCGTATTGAAGGACTATGGTGTGGAGGTGGCCTTCGGCATTCACATCAACTCCCAGACGCCGGTCGGCCAGGTAAACTATAAGCCCGGGGGGGCAATGGCGGCCAGCAACCCTTTCACGATAAAAGTTAAGGGGAAGCAGGCACACGGGTCGGCTCCCTGGGCAAGTATTGACCCCGTCGTCGTGTCCGCCCAGATCATCATGGGGCTACAGACGATTGTTTCGCGCCAGTCCGAATTAACCAAGGAGCCGGTTGTGATCAGCGTCGGTAAAATCGAAGGCGGTGTCCGGAATAACATCATCCCCAGTGAAGTTACGATGATCGGCACCATCCGTACCCTTGACCGCGAAATGAAGAAGGATGTTTTTGCGCGCATCGAGAATACGGCGACGCACATTGCAGCGGCCTCCGGGGCAGAGGTCGAAGTGGACATCCAGGAGGGCACCCTGATTACCTTTAATGATCCGGAAATTACCCGCCGCCTGATGCCTACCGTAGTCGCTACGGCAGGGGAAGACAACGTTAACCTGGTGCGGCCCATCACCGGTGCGGAAGACTTCAGCTTTTATGCGAAGGAGGTCCCCAGTCTGTTCATCTTTCTGGGCGGAATGGACCCTGCCCTGAACCGGCGCGACGCGCCGGGCCACCATACCCCGAATTTTCAGGTAGACGACCGGGGCATGAAACTGGGAGTAGAATTGTATACCAACATCGCCTTAGACTACCTGAGCGGAAAAGCACGTAAATAATGGCGTAGCGACTTGGATTACCGTCCGGAAAAAATCAACCTGATTTATCCGGACGGTAAACAATTGTTGTCCCCGGATATACGAACTTTGGCCCGGCAGACGTAATTATATAGGTATGCATCCATGGTTTCGTTTTTTTCTTTTTTGCCTCTTTTTTGCTAAGGCTGCTCCGGCAGTTGCGCAGCTGGACAGTTCTTTTGTTGAGTTATTTACCAACAATGCCCGGATTAATACGGGCATGAAATACCGGAACAATTCGGCCATTTTTTCCACCCCTTCAGGAGAAGAATTTAAGCTGGAAAGCCAGAACCTGGCCTTCCGGATCGGCGGGCGCTACAAGATTGCCAGCTACACTTTTTCCATCCCTGTTTCGGATTTAGGTACCGGTACGGATGAGGAAATGGGGACCAGTTTCGGCCTTGGTCTGACGCTGTTTATGCGACAACAGTTGCTCCACGCGAGTTTCAGGAACACGAAGGGCTTCCGGTCCGAAATACCCGGTGAGTCTACCGTTTTCCGGGAGGACGTTTCCTTGTTCCGAGCCACGGTTTTCGGTTTTCAGGTACTCAATAACCGCAAGTACAGCCTGCGCTCCAGCTTTAAACAGCGGGACCGCCAGTTGCAGAGTTCCGGCTCTTTCCTGATCGGAGGACTGATTGACCGCCAACGGCTGCAAACTGCGCAAGGCATAACCATTCCGTTAAACAATGGCAGCCAATCCGTGATTACCCGTTACGCTCAAACCAAACTGGGCGTCGGAGTAGGGTATGGCTATACCTGGGTCTTCGGGAAGAACTGGTTTTTGACGCCGATGGGCATCGTCGGTCCGGAATTCCGTTTCGTGGCCTTTGACGAACTTGACCTCCCGCGAGAGCGGGAGCGCTTACACATCAGCCCCCGTTTTCGCGGGCACCTGGCTTGCGGCTGGAACGGTTATCCCCTGGCCGTAGGTCTCTCAACCATTTACCTGCCCAGCCTGGATGCTACCGATAATCTTGACACCAGGACGGATGATTTGTCCGTAGAACTACGAATCACCTACCGCTTCTAATCAACCTTTATGCCTATTTTTCTCACTGGCTTTGCGCTGGTATTACTCGCGGCCGGTGTCTATCACTTTGTCAATCCCGCATTTTACAATCCCTTTATGCCCGCCTGGTTCCCCAAGGCACTGGCGAATGCAGCGGGTGGTGTCGCAGAAATTATCATCGGTATCGGCCTGCTGGTGCCTTCCTGGCGTCTGTACGCCGTTTGGGCGGCGCTGGCCCTGATGGTGATTTTTCTTCCGCTCCACCTCATTGACTTATTCCGTGCCAAACCGGTAATCGGCCCGCACTGGGTAGCGGTCATCCGTCTCTTGCTGCAGTTCTTCCTTATCTGGTGGTTGTGGTGGGAAGCAACGAACCTTACGAATTCGTAAGGAGACCTTAAGGGAACGTCAAAAAGCGTTATTTGCGCGCACATTTGGGAAAATCGCACATACTAATGTGCATTCTGTCTTAGTTTTACATCTACCGTACAGAATCAAAAAATAATAAATTATGGAAGTCCGACTTTCAGAAGCTGAAGTAACTGGTGATCGCCGCGGTAAAGTAGCGGCCGGTATCGGCTTTGTACTATTCGTGATTCTTTTACTGGTCCCGATCTTCTTTCACCTGAACCCCCCGCCCGGGCAACCGGGTATTGCCGTGCTGCTGGCCTTTGACGACGCAGGCTCCGGAGACGATCCGGCGCCCCCGTCGAGTTCGCCCGCGGAAGTACAACCAGAGCCGGCGCCCACGCCTCCTCCAACCCCCGAAGTGCAGATAGAACCGGAGCCGGTAACTCCGCCACCCACGCCGGCCACCACCCCGGAGCGCCAGCCCGAACGGGAGGTTATTCAGCAGGAAACCGCTGCTGAAATCGCCATCCGGAAGCGTAAGGCCCAGGAAGAAGCCCGGAAAAGAGAAGCAGAAAGACTCCGCCAGGAGCAGGAAGCCGAAGTACGGCGGCGGGAAGACGCTGCAGCACAGGCCGCCCGGGAACAAGCTGCCCGCGAACAACGCGAACGGGAGGCCCGCGAAGCAGCCATCGCCGAGGCGAAAGCTAAGGAAGAAGCCGCCCGCCAACGGCGGGAAGCCGACGCTGCCCGGCTCCGCGATCAGCTGGGCGGTAGCCTGAGTAACTCCGGCGGCGGCTCCGGAAACACCAGTGAAACGGGTACTCAGGGAGATCCGAACGGGGTACCCGGTGGTGCGGTGACGGCCGGCTCCGGCCGCGTATCGGGCGGACTGGGTGGTCGCGGATTGGTCTCCAGCCCCGCCGTACGGGAGAGCTCTCAGGCCTCCGGTACGGTAGTTGTCAGCGTTTGTGTGGGGGCAGATGGCAAGGTCATCAGCGCCAAGTTCTCGCAAACGGGCAGTAATACCTCGAATCCGCAGCTGATCCGCGCCGCAGAAAATAATGCCAAAACGTGGAAGTTCTCCGCCAGTGCCACGGCCCCGCCTTCGCAGTGCGGTAAGATTACCTACACGTTTAAAGTGCAGTAGGGAAAGACTGCCGGAGAAAAGGCAGGCCCACTTGCCACCAAGTCCATTTATTTCTTGTCCAGGATAAGAACACGGGTTTCCTTGCCCGCCAGCGGTAGGGCGGCCAACGAGACGCGTTTATTGTCCCGGGTCAGTTCAGTGGCGGCCTCATACCCCTGCAGAAATTCCCGGTAAGGGCTCAAATCGTCCAGGGTAACCGCCTGCTCATTCCCGTTAAACACCACCATCACCGTTTCACTACCCGCTCTGCGGAAGTACACGTAAACGCCGTTGCGGGGAACGAACTGCGTCAGTTTACCTACCGTCAGGGCTGCACTTCCCTTCCGGTAAGTCGCGAGTCGCTGGACAAAATCATGAAGCTCCGCAGCGACACCAGTCCGCTCCTGTTTTTGAAACTGATTCGAAGGATCCCCCGGAAAACCACCCGGAAAATCTACCCGGCCTCCTTCCCCAAAGGCGCCACCGGCTCCGGTCAGACCAATTTCCGTTCCGTAATACAGCATCGGAATTCCCCGGGTGGTAAGGAGCAGCGCCAGGGCACTTTTCATTTTGGTCATGTCTTCACCCAGTACGGTGAAGACGCGGGGGATGTCGT
>JAUIIF010000248.1 GCA_030431945.1 Bacteroidia bacterium
AAGGGAAGCTTCCCCAGGAGAAAGTGAAATAATCTCCTTTGCCACTGCGAGGCTTAAGCACTCCGGCGCAGGATAGCCAAATTGTATTGTTCCTTAAAATTCTGCTAAGGCCGGTAGTCACGGGCAACGTTCTCTTCATTAGTCGTTTCTTTGTGGCGCGGCTTGGTTAGTACTAACTGACGGAGCGACTTAATGAATGACCGTATCGTTTGAAGAACCTGCTTAATTTACCCCATCCGACGACCCAAGGCGTGCTCCGGTTTAGCCTTTTATTCTTATTGCTCACCCCGGTGATCTGGTGTTTACCCGTGGAGTTAGCCGCACAGATCATTGACCCTTCCTCGTCCGTCCGCCCGATCCAGGGGGATCCTGACTACGACGCTTCCACTGACCGCCGGGCAGGACCGCAGGAACAAAGGGAAGCCATTTTGGACACCTTTGGTATTTTCCAGTTTACCGTTGACAATCCCAATTCCGAGACGAACTGGCGGGACTCGCTGCTGGACGGCTTCCAGCGGTACGAACCGGACCGCAAGGTTGCTTTTGACTATGCCACCATCGGTCAACGCGGCGGAGCAGCGTATGCGCTTCGGTACGAGCCCCTGCGGCGCAGAGGAACCACGGTAGGACTGCGGCAATTCGACCTGTATCAGGTCGACGGTGAAGCCCTGCAGTATTACCGTCTGGAGCACCCGTTTACCTACCTGGCCCACGTCCGGGAAAGTGAGCAGGAAGACAACTGGACCCTGGCTAAATTCAGCCGGAATTTTTCCGACGGTATCAACCTTGTCCTCGATTACAACCGACTCAATCAACAGGGTGAGCGCGATCAGTACCCCGGCCAGGCGTTACGGAATACCCACGTGGCCACGGGGCTGAGTATTCGCCCGCCCGGTAGTCGCTACAGTGGTTTCTTCAGCTATGCAGCCAATACCTACGAACAGTTGCAGAACGGCGGTATTGTGGCTGCCTCCTTCCAGAACAATGCGGGAGGTACGGAAATCGACAACCTCGCCAATCTGGAAGGCAACCTCGACGAGACCCGCCTGCGCTATAGTTTCCGGGAATTGATGGCTACGCAATACCTGAAATTTGGCGGAAAAACAGATGCTGTTTCCGGCGGGGAGCGCCGGGCTTTTACCCTGCGTCACCGCCTGCGGTACGACCAAAGGCGCTACCGTGTCTCCTCCGAAGTATTCAGCCCCCTTGACTCGGACACGCTCGAGTTCTACAAACGTTTTCCCGCACTGATCATTGACGACCGGGGCGTTCGGAACCAGATTGAACACCGGATTCTGGAAAACGATTTTACCGTTTCTACTTTTCGCAAAGGGACTTCGGCCGACAAAGCCATTGTGCAAAAAGATGTACTGGAAGCCGGCCTGACCCATATTCTCCACCGGATCCGGCAAGACGGAGACTCCACCATCAACAACTTACTGGCACACGCCAGTATCGGGCTGCGACCGAATGATAAGCTGAATGTCCTCGTCTCCGGCCAGTTGAACCTGATTGGCCAAACGGGAGATTACCGCATTGAAGGGGAAGGCAACCTTGACCTCGGAACCGCCGGCAAACTGGAATTAAAGGCCCTGAATCAACTGTACGCCCCCGACCTCGTACAGCAAGTGTACCGCCTTAATGGGGAAACCCTCTGGAATAACCGCTTCGGCAAAACCCTGGAACTGCGCCTGGAAGGCGCCTACACCCTGCCCTTTATCAAGATCAGGGCAGGGTTGGCTTACTCGCTGCTGACCAACTACGTCTATTTCAACGCCCAGGGGCGCCCGGAACAGGCCGGCGACGTTAATAACCTGCTGCAGCTGACGCTGCAGAGAAATTTCAAGTTCGGGCATTGGAACCTGGCCAACCGCCTCCTGCTGCAGGAAGCGGACCAGGATGTTTTCCGGTTGCCACGGGTATATGGTGAGCACAGTTTCTACTATGCCGGCAAGTGGTTTAAAGTCCTTAACGTCAATCTTGGTTTTGACGTGCGTTTCGCGACCTCCTTTTCCCCTTATTACTACAATCCGGTAATCCAGCAGTTTCAGCTGCAGGACACGGAAACGCGGGGATTTCAGTACCAGGTCGACCCCTTTTTCAGCATGCGCGTTACCCGCTTCCGCTTTTTCATCAAGTACGTCCAGGCCAATAACCTTATTGCTCCGGAAAAACTGCTTTACCTCACCGCCGGGCACCCTTATCCGGATGAAGCCATCCGCCTGGGAGTCAGCTGGCGGTTGCTGGACTAGGCGTTCGGATTATTCTTCCTCTTTAATCCCCAAAAAGGGCTTTAAATCTTTCCACAATTTTGCGGAAGGATCACTAAGTTCAGGAAGATGCCCCTGCTGGGGCCGGTACTGGCTCAGGATGTCCAGCAAGACATTTATGCGCCCCTCCGTTTCGTAAAACTTATTGATAATGGCCACCCGCTGGCTTTCCACCAGACAGTAACCAGATTGGAAATTCCCTTTCTCGTAACGAACTTTATAGCCGAGTTCCCTGGCGAGCGTTTCTAGTTTTTTTAGACTATGCTTGGTGGTAGAAACCATGAGGTTAAGACATTAATCAGTAAATACGGTAATCTGCAAGTCCGGCGGCCACAAGATACAACCCGAAAGCTCCCTGAGGTCTGCTACCTCCGGCAATGTCTGTCCCACCCGCCCGCGGAGCGGCAGGGACTCCTCTTACCCGTATACCTTATCCGCCATGCGGTACGTGTTGGCGTGCGCTTCAATAATGGTGGCTAACCGTTCTGCGTACCCCCCACCCATGCTCACGGCCACCGGGAGGTTCCGATCAAAACAAGTTTGAAAAACGAACCGGTCGCGCTCGCGGCACCCCGCCAGGCTAACGGCCAAGCGCCCCAATTTGTCGCTGGCCAGAATATCCACGCCACTGAGGTAAAACACCAGGTCGGGGCGCTCCCGGTCCAGCAGGTCCGGTAAGGTATCGTACAGGGTCTGGAGGTAATGGGCATCAGTTGTTCCGTCGGGGAAGCCGACGTCCAGATCAGAGGGTGGTTTACGGTTAGGGTAATTCCTGGCACCGTGAAAACTGAGGGTAAAAACCCGGGGTTCATCGGCAAAAATGTGGGCCGTACCGTTGCCCTGATGTACGTCTAGGTCAATAACGACTACTTTACCAACCTCTCCCGTATCCAGGAGGACGTTGGCGGCAATAGCAATGTCATTGAAGACACAAAAGCCTTCTCCACGATCGGCAAAACTATGATGGGTGCCGCCGGCTATGTTCAGGGCAACACCCCCGC
Source organism: Bacteroidia bacterium (assembly GCA_030431945.1). Classification (GTDB taxonomy): domain Bacteria; phylum Bacteroidota; class Bacteroidia; order Chitinophagales; family Saprospiraceae; genus Neolewinella. Next base: position 3,272 of record JAUIIF010000248.1, read on the forward strand.
CATTCAGGGCGATGCGGGCACAATCCAAAGTGCCCTGGGCGATGACCCGCCCGCGGGCAATTAAAGCCGGCCGCATCGGAAAACCGATGGCCCGTGCCTCCTTGGCACTCAGGGTATTGGTTTTGAGTTTGTGCCAGTAGGCAGCCGTATGGGTTTTCAGAATATCCGCTTCCGGCAGGGATCGGGGACTGAAAAAATTAGCCGCCGTTATCGTCCCCTCGTACAACAACTGCTCGGGCAGCAGGGTATACTTATCCATCGGAAACCGATGCTTGGGGGGCAGTTCGTAGCGGTAAATGGGGGAAAAAGCAATGCGCAAGGCAGTGGTATTGTTAGATATCAGGGCAACTGCTAAAAACCGGATTAGGTTGGCAATAACCGAAAATAATTGAGCGCTGCCTGGCTTAGAACCGCTCTGCTCCTCCTTAAATTTCAGGATTATCCGCTTACAGCCGGAGGCCGAGAACGGTCGCCCCCCGGGAGCACTAAAATAAAAGTGCCCCACTCACCGGAGGCAAGCGGGGCACTACGCATTGTTACGTTGTTTTCCGAGCAGGAAGTAAGTCTTAAGCTTCTTCCGTCTTCTCTTCAGCGGCAGGCGCTTCTTCAGCCGCAGGCGCAGCTGTTTCGCCGGCAGCTTCGGCAATGGCAGCGTCAAGTTCGCTGGTAGGGGTTACTTCAGGAGCAGCCTCCTCAGCGGGTGCTTCAGCGGCTGGTGCTGGTGCGGGCTCCGGCTCCTTCACTACGGGAACTTTACCGGAAAGCGCAGCGTGGAAATCAAGCTGGCGCTTGGTTTCGGCATCGCGGCGAACGGCAATTTTGCCTTCCTTAGCCTCGATCCATTCCTGGAATTTCTGGTTAGCCTCGTCCGGCGTCAGCGCACCTTTGTTGACCCCACGCATGAGGTGCTTAAAGTACATTACGCCCTTAAAGCGCAGGATGGCGCGGACCGTGTCAGATGGCTGGGCACCCTTCTCAATCCACTTGTAAGCGGCCATGCGATCGAGTTCGATCGTTGCAGGAACCGTCATGGGGTTGTAAGTACCGAGTTTCTCGATGAACTTACCGTCGCGGGGGGAGCGAACGTCAGCGGCTACGATGTGGTAAAATGGACGTTTACGACGACCGTGGCGCTGAAGGCGAATACGTACTGGCATAATGACAAATTATCTTGTTTAGTTAAGTACCGGTTTCCTCCCGGAAAGGGACGGCCGGTTTTGTCTAAGAGCCTGCAAAGATAGTACTTTTAAATTTGTGTGCAAGAAAAAGATTAACTTATCAAGCACCGTATTACCTGCTTTTCCGGGCCCCGTGGTTGGCCCGAGGGTCCATAAAAGGTTCCACGTCAACCCTGCTCCCATTCCCCCACCCTGCACCTGCGGCCGCGCCATCATATTTTCGGTCGCTCTTAACGCCTATCTGAAGTCAACACTTCTGGCTACCTGCGCCCAATAGTGTTCCTGAGTTAGATTACTTCATCAGCCGCCTGATTATGAGCGCCTTCTTCAGAATTGGTCAGCAGTCGCCACAAAAGCCAAATTCAGACACCCCTTTATCGTTACCGGGGCGCGGCCGCAGGTGCACAGGAAAGGACCCGTGCAGACAGTGCCGCCCGGGTACCAGCAGAAGAAAATATTGTTTCGCAATACTATCCGGTACGGTACCCGCGTTTTGCTGGCGGCTTCCCTGTCTTTCCATATTCAAATACGTGTAAACCCTACCTCATGCTACTGCGGAGCCTACTTCTCCCTTGCCTTTGTATTTTGTTTTTCGCCTCTTTGCGGGCCGAAACGCGCCACATTCACGTGATCCAGATGCTGGATGACAACAGCCCTACCTACCTGATTCGTGAAGGTGCCCGGAGCATTGATTACGGGGTTCAGCGCGAAGTTGACCGGATGCAGAAGGCCCTAGGCATTTCGGACGTACACTACTACCGGCTCAGCGGGCAACATTTCAGCCGGGAAGCGCTGGATTTTGTCGTTGATTATCAACTGGCCTATCAGGAGCGGGACATCATTATTTTCGTGTATACGGGGCATGGCTTCCGGAACCCGGGCAGCACCAGCCAGCTTCCTAACCTGTACTTCAACAGCTACCACAACACCATGGACGGTGATGAGCTGAGGATGCGGCTTCTGGAAAAAAATCCGAGCGTACTGCTCAACCTGGTAATTGCCTGTAACTCCGTCCAGGCCAACCGCAACGTTGCCCCCGGCCGGCCGGAAGACAGCAGTACTGACAACGGTCGCCTGGCCTCCGTGCCCGTGCAGGACCGGCCCTACCACACCCTTTTCAGCGATCAGCAGGGCTACACTAAAGTGATTGACCTCATCAGTTCCGACCGGGAATACGAAACTTTCCTCAGCCGGGATGGCGGAATATTCTTCAGTGAAGTGCTCTACGCCCTGCAGGAGGTATTCGGTGATGAACGGCTTACCAGCTGGCCGGGTATCTGCAGTTACATTCAGGAGCAGACCCTGCTGCGTACGCGGGAGCGGGGCCTGCGGCAAAAGCCTTACTGTGCCTACAATGTCTTTCGTTCCCTTGACGATAAGACCATTACCATTACGGCGGTGGATGAGCGGACGGACGCCATCTCGTGCGCCGCAGCGGGCCGGCAACTCCGCCGGGAGCAACGCGGAGAACTCAAAACCCTCCGCCGGCGTCACCGTCAGGAAATGCGCTACGTGAAAGGTCACCCGGAACGACGTCTGGCCGTTGCCCGCCAGCGGCAGGAAGTCGGGCAGATGAAATACGTACACCTCCAGGCCTACCAGCGAAAAGTAGCCAGTTGCAAATAATCCTGACAGGATCGTCTCCTGCGGGAAAACGAACCGGTTCAAGGGAGAAAATTGTCTGCCGCTAAATCTACCCCCTCCATGTGCCCACACACCACCCCGTCTCCGCGCCCCGCCTTAACCCCACCGCTTCCTAAACAACGTGAACCTTAACCTTTGGAAGCGAGAAATGATAGTATTTTTGCGCCACTTTATGTATCGCATAAGGTGCTACCTTCTCCCGGTACCGTTGCGCTCGCATTTTTTTAAGCGTTTTTTCTGAGATGAACACCAAGTGACCCGTTGAAAATTTCGTAATCCCATGCCCGGCCTTAACGGGCCATAAAAATCTGTTTATGAAGTATACCCGACGCTTAGGTCTTGGGTTCGTGCTGGCTCTTCTGAGTGCTGGTACGCTCTTTGCACAACAACTTTCGCTCTTTACGCAGTACCGGGAAAACGCGACGCTGATTAATCCGGCGGCGATGGAGAGTGACTACCTTACCTCCGAAGGTGACTACAACCTTTCCTTCGGTGCCAATTATCGCCGGCAGTGGGCGGGGCAGGAAAACACCCCGGAAACACAGTCCATACGTTTTTCCTACATCAACAACCGCCGTAGTGGAGCCACCTTCACCACGGGGGCTTATCTGTTGAACGATCAGACGGGGCCTACCGGCTACACCGGTATCTACGGACGTATCGGTACGGTCATTG
>JAUIIF010000249.1 GCA_030431945.1 Bacteroidia bacterium
CATGCACTACCTCGGCGTCCGGGAAGAAGAGTTGGTTGAAAACAGCTACAGCGATCTGCTGAAGGCGGCCCGTACGTAGCGCTGAGCAATATATCCGGGCGCTTAAACCTCGTGGCGGAACCACATCAGGATGCCACCAAAGGCAGTGATCAGGGCCATCAGTACCGTCGTCATTTTGATGCTGCGCTGTAGGTAGCCGCTGAAGTCGCGAATGGCTTCCGCCTGGGCCGGGTAACTCGGAATGATTTCGTCTTCCACCCGTTGCTTACTGAAAATCTGACCAGCAGTAAAGTCGACTTCGTTTTGTACCAATACCCGGTAGGCCCGCAACACTTTCGCCCGGAAGTAGAGGTTGACGGCGAGCATGGCAACAAAGAGAAGGCAAACAATGGTAATGAGGAGCAAGCGCATGGTCAGAAAAGTCATTTCAATCAGGTGGCAAGGTAACACCTCCAGCGCCGGGAGGGCTGGCCGGTAGCTGCTAAAATCGCTCCGATACTGGAAGCAGCGTATTTCGTTTTGTCATTTGCCTGCCATGCCCCTACCTTGCTGCATGCCTCGCCGCCCGAAAAAAGTCCACGAACAACGAGATACCCTCCAGTTTGGAGACCTTCAGGTCCCCGTACGGGTCATTACGGAATCCGGACGCTACAACACCCGGGCTTCCCTGACCAACAATGCGATGATCATTCGCCTGCCCCGGCAGTTGAATACTGCCGAACGCTCCGGGCAATTGCGGGAAATGCTCCTGTGGGCCAAAAACTTACACGCGGAAAAGCCCGAGGCTTTTGCTCATTTCCGAACCGCAACACTGGCAGAAAAGTATCGTTTTTCGATCCGTAACCAGGAGTTCATCATCTCTGTAGCCACGCATAAACTGCGGACGCACCGGATCGTCGAGGTCGGACCGGGGCAGCTTGAAATTGGCCTGCAGGCGGGCGACGCCCGGGTAGGGCAGGGAAAGATGGTGCCAAAATTGCTGGCCAAATATTTTGGTGGCCGCTACCTGCCGGAAGTCACGGAGCGCGTGCAGGAATTGAACGCACGGTACTTTCAGCGACCGATTAATCACGTAAAACTTTCGGACACTTACAGCCGCTGGGGCAGCTGCTCACACAAGGGCAACATAAACCTTGCCACCCGCTTACTGCTGGCGCCCGGGGAGGTTTTAGATGCGGTTATCATTCACGAACTGGCGCATTTGGTCCAGCAAAACCACTCGCCAAAATTCTGGGCACTGGTAGAGCGTGCCCTGCCCAACTACCGCGAATACGATGAATGGCTGAAGGACCACGGTAAGGAATTGTTATTTTGCCCCGAGCCAATTGAGCCGAACTGAAATCTTGTAAGGTTCATTGAGTAGTTTTGCGGCACGAATCATCCCCCCTTCAGCAATGCGCACCTTCTCTTTCCTGGTCCTTTCTCTGGCGTTATCCGGTTGTGTGGCAAAAAAGAAAGTAGACGAAATCAGTCTTTCTTTTCAGGATGCCATCAATATCCAGGCTCATACGATGCGGGTTCAGCAAGACAGCATCCTCTCCCTGGCCCTCGCCCTGGAAAGGGCGCGGGGAAGTAATGACGCCCTCCTGATCACGCAGGACAAATTGCAAGACCGCCTTGCCCTGCAGGAAGATGAGCTGGATGACCTGAAGGGGAACCTTTCTTCCACCAGCTCCCGGTTGCGGACAGAACTGGCGGAAATGCGCGCGGAGAAATCCGCCGCCGAAGCGGCGTTTGATACCCTCCTCTTGCAACAGGATAAGATCATTGCGGGGTTCCAGTACAGTATTGAGGATGCGGTCAACGTAATTGCCGAAGCTCTCGACACCGTTTATACGGGAGGGGGCTATGACCTTACCATCAGTGCCGGAGACCTGGTCTTCAGCGTCCGCGAAGAAGTGTTGTTTAGGTCCCGGACGAACGATCGGCTTACGGACGAAGCGGAATTCATTCTTCGTGCCGTACTCGATGCACTGCAAAAAGACCCGCTGCTGAAACTACTGATCATCGGCCACACCGACAACCAACCCAACCCGCGCCGGGGAACAAATAACTGGGATTACGCGGCGCTCCGCGCCACCGTCCTGGCCAGGGAACTGGCAGAAACCTATTACCTCAGCCCTAACCGGGTCATCGCGGCCAGCCACGGAGAATTTGCGCCCATCCAGTCCAACGCCACCGTCGAAGGACGCGCCGCCAACCGACGCATCGATTTTGTCTTCCGCAACAATACCGGTAACCTGCTCAGAGCACTGGAAAAGCTAAAAGAAAAATAGCACTAATAAGGTAATATTTTGTTTAAAGTAAACTTTTTGGTAAAACTTTCGTATTTTTAGCCAACCATCTCTACCAAATATGATCGAGCATATTGATGCCACCAAAGTACTCTTCCTGGACATTGAGACCGTCAGCGGGCAGGCTAATTATGAAAACCTGGACGATACCTTCAAGTATCTCTGGAGCCACAAGGCACCCAGCGTCCTTAAGCGTTACGGCGAGGAGCTGACGGAGGAAGAACTGGCGGACAGCTACGTCGACAAAGCCGCCATCTTCGCCGAGTTCGGCAAAATTGTCTGCATCAGTGTAGGGGCGGTATACCGGGACAAGGATAAGCGCCTGAAAATCCGCCTGAAATCTTTTGCGAATCGCGATGAGAAAGTTCTTCTGCAGGAATTTTCGGCTATGCTGGATCAGTACTACGGCGACGTAAAACGGCAGTTTATCTGTGGCCATAACATCAAGGAATTCGACGTTCCCTACATGTGCCGGCGCTTCATTGTAAACCAGCTGCCGTTGCCCCGCATGCTCCAGATTCATGGCCGCAAACCCTGGGAGCTCGAACACCTGCTGGATACGATGACGCTGTGGAAATTCGGCGATTACAAATCTTACACCTCGCTTAAATTACTGGCGGGCGTACTGGGCTTTCCTACTCCCAAGGATGACATTGACGGCAGCCAGGTCGGGCGGGTTTTCTGGGAGGAGGACGATTTGGAACGCATTGCCACCTACTGCGAAAAAGACGTGTTGGCCACGGCACAACTCTTTTTCCGTTACCAGCTCAAGCCCTTACTCGAAGCCGACCAGATTCAGGTGGCGGAATAACCCGCCGGAGGAACCGGAAAGCATCATTTTGCTGCCATCGTATTCAGGGCGCGGTGGTAACGGTCGTAGGCAACGACCCAGTAATCGTACTCGGCCGCTGCCGTTGCTGTTTTGTCGTAAAAATGGAGCCGGTGGCAACCCTGACCGTAGGGGGTGCGGTGCAGCAAGGTCCGGGGCGAAGCGCCCTGGGCGCGGTACAGGACGAAATAATGCGGCAATTCGGCCTTCGGCAACTTCTTGTCCACTTCCCAGACAATTAGCCTTCCCTGGTCCGTCTGCTTGGGCTTGAATACCTTCACTTTCGTGACGCGCCGGGCTACGGCCGTTTTCCTTTCCGGCAGGCGCGTCGGGGTGGGGTAGAGGCTGGCCATTCGCTGGGCCAGTCCGGCAGCGTTAAGCAGAATTGATTTGGTGCTGAAAAAAACACTGCCCCGGATGGCGGGCAGCTGTTGGTTCAGGGCGATTTGCCGGGGCACTTCCTCCAGATCATCCCAGGCTGTATCAGCGTTGTTCCTGACCTTATAAGCAGCGTGGCCGGTGTACAGGGCAACGGAGGGTGGCGTGTTACTGGCCCACCAATTCACCAGGGTCCGGTAGCTGGCCGGAGCGTAGTCCATACTCCAGTACAGTTGGGGCAGCAGGTAGTCGACGGTTCCGGCACGGGCCCAGGCCAGGGCATCGCCGTAGAGGTCGTCGTAACTGCTGACGGAGGCGCGGGTGGCAGAGCCCAGGACGGGGTCCTGACTTTGGTTGCGCCAGACCCCGAAGGGGCTGATGCCGAAATGAACCCAGGGCTTCGCCGCCTTAATGCGCCGGTGCGTTTCGGCCACGAATGTGTTGACGTTCTCCCGGCGCCAATCCTCCAGCCGTCGGCTCCCGCCGTACTGGCGGTAGGTTTCCTGGTCCGGAAAGGGCAGGCCGGCCTGCGGATAGGGGTAGAAGTAGTCGTCGAAGTGAATGCCGTCCAGATCATAGTTGGTAATAAGTTCGTCAATGACCTGGCCCAGATGGGCGCGTACGGCCGGTAAGCCGGGGTCCAGGTAGCGGCGACCGGCGTAGGTACGCACCCATTCGGGGTGCCGGACCATCAGGTGTTTGGGCGCAAAGCCCGTGCTGTCCAGCGTCATGGCTACCCGGTAGGGGTTGACCCAGGCGTGCAGTTCCACGCCCTGGGCGTGGGCCGTCTCGATCATAAAAGCCAGGGGATCAAAGCCACTCACCGGCGCTTTGCCTTGCTCCCCCGTCAACCATGCTGACCAGGGCGCAAATTCGCTGGGGTAAATGGCGTCGCCGGCCGGCCGGACCTGCACAAATAAGGTGTTGATCCCCGCCTGACGCAGGCGGTACAGCTGGCTTTTGAAGTCAGCCTGCAGGGTCGCAGCACTCACCGTCGGTGTTTGCGGATAATCAATATTCAGGACCGTGGCCATCCAGGCACCCCTTAACTCCTGGAGATCGTTGACCTGGCCGTGCAGGCCCGCCGGCCGTAGGAACAGCAGCAGCAAGGGCAAGACCAGCAGGCGAAAAAAGAAGCCGGAAGTTATCCGGAAAATGACCTGATGGAGCGGGGCGCGGCCGCAGGTGCTCACTAAGGGACGAAGGAGCGGAAAAAAAAATCCGCAAGCGGTAGATTTGTCTGCCATCGCACCAAGTACCGATAAAATGCTGATATATTGAAAAACTGTCGGAAAACGGATGGTTAGGATGACAACGATTCGTTAGATTTGGCTCCTCTTAAAATCAATTTCACAGTATTCGACTGCCGGTTTTCATACTCAGGCTTCGCATTTGCCTTCATCACACACCCGTTGGATACTTCACCTTTCATTGTTCAAGACTAGTTAAAGCATGAATAGAATTTTTACCCGCTTACTCCTGCTGTTATTGCTGGGGGCTGGTGCCGGATTATCCGCCCAGAAAAACGGCCAGATCGCCCTTGATTACCTGCAAAAAGAATATGCAGCACTTGGGTTGGAAATTACGGACGTCGCCAACCTGGACATCACCGATAACTACACAAGCCCCCATGGCATCCGCCACATCTACGTGGCCCAACGGTTACACGGTCTGCCGATTCTCAACGCAGCAGCATCCCTGCACTTTCGTGGCGACCGCCTGGTGCACCGCACCAGCGATCTGGCAACCAACCTGGCCGCAGTCCTCCCCCCGGCACCTGCGTTCAGCGCCCAAATAGCCGCCGGTAAAGCCGCCAGCGCCGCCACGGTCAGCTTCGGCGCGCCCGTAGCTGCCGGAACGGATGAAGCAGGCAACAACCTTTTCGCCTGGCCTCAGATCAGCCCCGAGCCCGTGAAGGTAAAACTGGCTTACTACGTTACGGACGCGGGCATTCGCCTGGCGTACCGCGTCCTGATCGATCAGCACGCTGCGGCCGCTGATTACTGGAATGTAGTGGTGGATGCGGCCAACGGCGACATCCTTGCGCAGGACAATATGGTCCTTAAGTGCAGCTTCGGTACCCCGACCGGTCATCAGCACGATTACGCCAATGGCTGTGGTCAAAAGCGTACGGCTGACCTCCCGGTCAGTGAGCAACTTTTGAACAAAGCCTTTACTGCCCCGGCAGCCATGGCCGAGGAAAGCAGCTACAACGTCTTCCCGTTTGGCGTGGAATCTCCCATTCACGGCGACCGTATCCTGGAAAAAAGCCCGGCACACCCCGTGGCCTCACCCTTCGGCTGGCACGATACCAACGGTATTGACGGCCCCGAATTCACCATCACCCGCGGCAATAATACCTGGTCTTACCCAGACCGCGACGGAGACAATGACCCGGATGATGATGTGGTGGCCGACGGCGGAGATACCCTCAATTTCGATTTCTACTACGCCCCCGGCGTAGCGGCCGATACCCTGCTGCGGGCAGCCCTGGCGCAAAGTTTCTACCTGACCAACAAATTGCACGACTGGCTCTACGTGGCCGGCTTCAATGAGGAGGCAGGCAACTTTCAGCGCCGGAATTACACCGAAGAAGGGGAAGGACGTGATGAGGTCCTGGTTGAAGCCCAGGATGGTTCCGGAACCAACAACGCCAACTTCTTTACTCCCGAAGATGGAGGCAACGGCCGGATGCAGATGTTCCTGTGGACGAGTAGCGCCAGCGCCATGAAGGTGACGACTCCCGCATCGATTGCCGGCTCCTTCAACACCGGTACGGCGCAGTTTGGTCCTGAAATCGGCATCGATCCGATTACTGGCCAGGTTGCTATCACGGAGCCGGCCCTGGCCTGTGAGGAGGTTACCAATGACCTGACGGGCAAGGTGGCCCTGATTACCCGGGGAGACTGCAACTTCTCCCTCAAAGTCTTCAATGCTCAGGAAGCCGGCGCCATTGCCGCCATTATCTGTAACGACGCCCGTGAGGGCGAAGACCGCGGTGGCATCATCAACATGAGCGACGGTAACCCGGAACTGGACAAAACCATCCCGGCCGTATTCATCACCTTCGAATCCTGCGTCGAACTGCGCAACCGCGTCGCGGCCGGTGACAGTGTGTCCGTTACCTTTCAGGCACCACCGCCAGTTGACGCAGACTTCGACAACGGCATCGTCGCCCACGAGCTCGGCCACGGGGTTTCCAATCGCCTCGTCGGCGGCCCGAACGCTGCGAACTGCCTCAATAACGATGAGCAGATGGGCGAGGG
>JAUIIF010000876.1 GCA_030431945.1 Bacteroidia bacterium
AAGACTAGACTTCAGCCTGTTCAGGGGCCTTGATGATTACGAGAATACGGCCGTGCAGAAGGACAAGGTGACGGTACTGACCGAGGGGGGAGCTGTTTTACAGTACGCTGCTACGCAGCGCCGGGAAGAACAAATCAATTGGGGGAACACCGTTGGTGCGCTGCGCTATAACCATGTCTTCAACGACCACTTTTTCGGTAACTTTCGCATCTCTTACTCAGACTTGCTGGTACGCGCAAGCTTTGAACGATCCGACAGCCTGTACGAATCTAACAGCGACCGGTTGACGGATGATATTTCTAGCGGCCGCTTCGGTTCGGGGATTAAGCAAGTCGGTGCGGCTTTTGACGGACAGCTCAACCTGGATGCCTCAAGAAGCTTTCGTTTCGGGCTGACCATCGATGATCATCGTTTTCTGCCCCAGATCCGCTCTGGCCGGGTGCCCCTTTCCCGGCATCCCGAACTGTCTAACCTGGAATCTTCAGCCACTCTCCGGGCGGGGCAAGTAGCCGCCTACGGCAGCTTTACGGGCAAATGGCAGGGCCTGCAGTACCGCCTGGGCATCCGCGGACAGGTGTGGCGCAATAATACCAGTTACTACAACCTGGCGCCCCGGATAATGGTCGCAGGGAAAATAGGCCGTAAAAGCCGGTGGCGTGTGAATTTCGACCAGCAAATCCAACCTATTCACCTCGTAAGCAGCACCGTTATCGGTTTGCCAACTGATCTGTGGGTACCCTCCACTCCGGATATTCAGCCCTCCACCTCCCAACAGATCAGCGCCTGGTTTAAGTATGATTTTGCCAGGGAGTGGTCTCTGGAAACAGGTGTGTACCACCGTGATTTAAAACACCTGGTAGATTACACGGAAAGCGGGCAAAATAACGAATGGCTGGACAACCTGAGCATTGGCAAAGGATTTGCGAATGGCATCGAGCTGACCCTGCACCACCAAAGCGCCAGGGTACGGGGCTGGTTAAGCTACACCCTGGCGGAAAGCCGGCGTCAGTTTGATGAGCAAATCAATCGGGGGCGACCTTTCCCCTTTCAGTTCGACCGCCGCCACGGGATAAAACTGCTGGCGACGGTAGACCTGAGTAATTACGTAAACATCACCACTACCTGGCGCTTTGGTTCCGGGGCCTTTTACAGCCTGAGCCTGGAAAACTTTCTTCTTGCGGACCCTACCGTCCTTGATCCGGAGTCGGAAGAAATTCAGGTAGACCTGGTCAGAAACAAAAATGGCTTTAACCTGCCGGCCAAC
>JAUIIF010000250.1 GCA_030431945.1 Bacteroidia bacterium
CGCGAAGCAGCCCGGAACGGCATCAGGCCGCTACGCGTCCGCTTCGGCCGACGAGCGCTCGCATTTGTCTAGCGGTGTGGGGGTAAGGGAATGTGTTGAAAGCGACGCAACAGCCCGGAGCGGAACCCGCGCGTACCACGTGTTGCGGCCGGCGAGCGTGCTTGCGCTTTTCCCAGCTGACTTAAGCGCCATCCTGTACCTTTGCGGGCGTAAAAACACCCTGGCTGATGCGGTACGCCCTGCTCTTTTTTCCCCTGCTCCTGGTTTTTCTGCTGTGTACCTGCGACCGCGCCCCGGAACCCGCTGCAGAAATGGTCGGTACTGAGCAACCCATCCACCGGCTTCAGGGGGAAGCGATGGGGAGCTATTACCGGGTGACTTACCTCGGCGACAGCCTGCCCGGCCTCCGGCAGCAGCTTGACAGCCTGCTCGACGCCTACAACCTCGAGCTTTCTGCCTGGGTGCCCAACAGTGTGCTTTCCAGGTTCAACCGCAGTGCAAGCGGGGTGGACATTGGCGGGACGGACCACTTCGCCCGCAACCTGGAACTCGCCCGCCGGGTAAGTGCGGCGACCGACGGGGCGTACGACCCCACCGTGGCCCCGCTGGTGAATTACTGGGGCTTCGGTACCGGAAAGCGCCGGGAAACCAGTGACGTAGATACGGCAGCGGTCAACGCCCTGCTGCCCCTGGTGGGGTTGGACAACGTTACCCTGAAAGGAACCTTTCTGGCGAAGCGGGCCGCCGGCGTTCAACTGGACCTGAACGCCAGTGCCAAAGGCTACGGCGTGGACCTCATCAGCCAACTGCTGACGGACCGCGGCCGGCCGGATCACCTGATTGACATCGGCGGCGAATTTCGTGGCGGCGGTACGAAGAATGGTCGGCCCTGGAACGTAGCCATTCGCCTGCCGGATGAGGACCGGGCAAAAATTGCCCAGGCCGGCACCCTCCCCCTCAGTAACGGTAGGGCGATTGCCACTTCCGGCAACTACCTGAACTACTACAAAGTCGACGGGGAAACCTTCAGCCATACGATCAACCCGAAAACGGGCATGGTGGAGCGCAACCGGCTGCTGAGCGCCAGTGTACTGGCGCCGGACTGCGCCACGGCGGATGCCTACGCCACGGCCTGTATGGTGGTGGGGCCGGAGCGCGCGCTCGAGTTGGTCAATGCCAGTCCCGAACTGGAGGGGTACTTCCTGGTCCGGGGAACGGACGGAGGCCTCGAAACCGTTAAATCAGCGGGATTGTAGCGGCGGCTCTTCAGCGCGTGTATGTCATCGTGTGTACGATGTCTCCGGCTTCGTTGTAATAGGTCCACTTGCCGATTTTCTGTTTCCAGTGTCGGTATTGTCCCCGTGCCTTGACGGCACCGCTTTCGTAGTAAAAGGTGACGGGCCCTTCCACCCGGTTGTTGACGTAAGTCCCCTTGCATTCCATTCTCCCCTCCGGGTCGAAGTCAATCCAGTAGCCGTTGCCAACGCCGTTAACGTATTCCTGCATACTGAGCAATTCGCCGTTCGCATATTTCCCGTAAAGGATGCCGGTGTAGGGCTCTTTGGCGCCGGATTCGTAGTACCGGTTGCCCACTTCCGCGTAGCGTTGGGTGGTGGCCGACATGGGGAGCAAACGCTGCCCGGTGGTATCCGGCAGGTGGTCAGGCTGGCTACAGCCAAACGTGGGGAGCAGGAGGAAGAGCAGGTATAAGTGACGAGACATAACAGACTTGTTTGGGAAAGTTGACTTTTCGGGGTCAGTCGATCAGGAGGTATTTTGTCTCCAGGTAGTAAATGCTGGAGATGCGGTCGCCATCGGCGTCCTGGTCTCCGGCCCGGTCGCTGCTGAAGAACAGGTATTTGCCGTCGGGGGAAAACCTGGGGATACGGTCGTAGGCGGCGGAATTGATGTCGGGACCTAAATTGCGGGGGGCAGACCAGCCGCCGTCCTTGGTCTTCCGGCTGTAGTAAAGGTCTTCCCCGCCGTAGCTGTCTTCCCGGTCGGAAGAGGCGAATAAGAGAAAGTTGCCGTCCGGGGAGATGACGGGGTTTACGTCCCAACCCGTACCGTTGGGCGGAGAGGCCAACTCCTGCGGGGGCGCAAAACTTCCGTCCGCCTGGAGTTGGGCCCGATACAGCCTCCCGTACGTGCTGTTTTGACCCTTGGTCCAGTAATAAAGGTTGCCGGCCGGGTCCGTGGCCGGCCCGGAGGCATAGTTGGCCGGCCATTCTTCTCCGGGGGCCGTTGGGCGGTTGATGGCCGGTCCGAGTGGTTGGGGGGCGGACCACCCCTGGCCCTGCCGGGTGCGGTACCAGAGGTTGGCATCGATTGGTGCCCGGGGGTCCTGCGAGCCGTTCAGGGGGCCGATGGTTTCGGTGTACATCCGGCGCCCATCCTGGGTGATGAAGGCTCCGCCTTCGTCCGGGCGGGCAAAGGCAGCGGGAACGGGGTTGGACCACTGTCCGTCTGAGCGGACGGCAACGGAGATCTGTTTGGTGGCACTCCCGGCCTCCCGGCCGGTGAGGTAAAGCGTGTCTCCACTGGGGGTGAAGGTGACGGACCACTCATTGTTGGTACGGGTGGAAATTTTCCCCGGCTCGAAGAGGACCGGTCGGTCGAGGACGCGCGCTCCGGCGGCGTAGCGCTGCCGTACGAGCGGGGAACCATCCGGGGCGAAAGTGCTTACGATGCCTTCCCGCCGGCCGTTTACGTAAGGTGTTTCCTCGGCGAGTTGCCCGTTGGGGTGGTAGGCGTAATGTAGCCCGACGGGCCGGTCCTCCTCGTACACGCCCACGGAACGAAGTTGCCCGTTGGGGTAAAAGTATTCCCACTTGCCGTGGCCGCGATTGTCTTTCCACCACGACCGAAAGCGTAAGGTGCCGTCGGGGTACCACTCTTGCCAGGAGCCTGAGGCCTGGCCCCGGGTAACGTCTTTCCGAAATTTAAGGACCCCGTTGCTGAAACTGCTGGTGAGTACGCCGGTGAAGGTCTCAGCAGCTACGGTTGCTTCGTCCGCCACGGGCAGCTGATTGCCCAGCTGGCCCCAAAGGGGGGGCACCGGCAGCAACAGCAGAAAAGGAAGTAGTTGTTTGATAGCATTCATCCGACTGGTTTTGGAAGCTAACCAGCAGGAGGACCTTCAGTTGTTGATGCGCGAAGAATAACCGACGAAGCGGTTAATCAGAAGTTGAATGGGTAAAACCGTAATTATTGTACCGGTTTTTGCACCTGCGGCCGCGCCTTAATTTTTGCCCCGGCTGTACCAGCTGGCGAGGCCGATGAGTAACAGAATGCCTAACATCATCCCGGCGAGCACATCCGTGAACCAGTGGGCACCAAGGTACATGCGCGAGAAGGGGATGGTAACGATCAGGAAAATTGCGGTCCAGCCCACAATTCTTCTTGGCCAGAGCGGCCAGTGCCGGTTACGGTAAACGAGCAGGGCCAGAAAGCCAAAAAAGACGACATAGAAAGTGACGTGCCCGCTGGGGAAACTGGCGTTTTGAAATTCGCGGATTACCCGTACTAAATCGGCGGTAGGCCTCGTCCGGTCAAAAATTCGTTTGATCAGTGAAATGATCGGTACGGTGCCCAGGCTGAGGAGGAGGAAAAGGGCTTCGCGACGTTTGCGGAGGAGGAGAAAGATGAGGCAGCTACTGCCTACGGTGATCAGGCCCCCGGGGATGGTGGCAAACCAACTGATGGCCCACATGATCTGGTCCATGAGCGGAGATTGGTGGCGTTGTACCCGGGTGGACATATCGACGTCGAAGTCTCCGGAGGAGACTACAAAGACAAAGAGCGTAACAATAACCAGTCCGGTGACCAGGGCAATGATTATGTGCGCCAGGAGCTTTTCTTCATGTTTTAGGTAGGTAGCTATTTTCCGCATAGGTTCAGTGGGATTTTGGCCGGAGCATGGTCTGCGGCACTACTGCTTAAAATGCAGCAGTCAGGCGGGTGTTCGGTTTTAAATTCTATTCTAAAAGAAAATGGCTGCTCCCCGCAGGAAGCAGCCATTTTCGTAAGGAAAGCCCGGGGCGGGTAAATTTCCGCTTACTGATTAGGGCTGGGGTGTGATGGTCACCTTGATCACCGCGTTATTGGCGGGGATGGTAAAGGCATGGCGGCTGCTGGCCAGGGCGACGGCTACGTCTTCATCGGGGCCAACGTTCGTGGCCATGGGGTCCTGGACGGGTTTCTGGTCCGGTCCCGTTCCCGGGGCCGTATCCTGCTCGGTGCCGGCATCGTACACCGCCAGGCGTGACGTTTGGTCTCCGCTGATGGGCGTGTTGCCGTTGAATAATTCGAGGCCACCACCGGTGAAGGCGTAGAACCAGTCGTTAGACTGTACGAACATGGTCTCGAACTGAAATTTGTTACCCGGTACAGCGGAGATACTGAAGGTGACGGATTCGCCGGCGAAGAGTGCCGGGCCGTTATCGGGACCTCCGGGGGACTCGGCGGCGGCGCTGAAGTTGACGTTCCCGGCGCTCGCAAGGATGCTCAGCATTTCGGTGGGGAAGCCATCTTCCGCAATGCGGGCCGTACCCAGGTTGGCTTTCTCGCCTGGTGTAAACATGGGGTCATCGCCGGTAAAGACGGCGTAGGTTGGGGGAGAGAGCGGAACGGTTCCGTTCGCCCGGTCAGTAGCCACCGTTTGTGGGGTGGAAACATTCTCGATGACTACGGTAAACTGCGTAGGCAGTACGATATTGTCGTCATCGTCTTCACAGCCGGAGACGAAGGCTACCACGCCTAAGAGGAGGAATATGCTGAATAAGTTTTTCATTTGGTTGGTTTTTACTTCACCACGCTCATCAGAAGCGTGTTTGAAAGGTTAAACGGGCGATTGTTGAGTAATGATGGTCGCCCTGGGTGAAGTAGGTACGGAAAGCCCCCCCTCACTGGTTTGGTGGGGCAGCCCCCAATGTTATCTGCGGACACTTTGGCGGGAAAGTAAGCGGGCCACGGCACTTTCCGCCCGGCGGTTACGTTCCGCGCCGGCAAAAAGTATTTTTTCTGCCGGACGCAACCTTGCGTCACCTTGCCGCGTTTTCTCTACCGAAGGTCCGCAAGTTTACCCACCGCGGAGCTCCAACGGGGGCGTACCGGAATCGACAGGGAAGTAAGCTTTGTAGTAAGCACGCCGGAGCATGATTGGTTACTCCGTAAAAAATAACGATTACAATTCTAGTTGGCACTCCCAGCTACGCTATGGCAGCCTAATCTCTGATTAGAACCATAGTCTATAGGCCGCATGGTTGAGGTTCCATACACATCATGCCGCCTTCACCCCCTTTGGGACTGGCCTCCAACCCTAATCCGAGTTGGCGGTGAGATTAAGGATTTAAGGCGCGGACATAAGAGGGTGACCAATCTTACCCCGTGCTCGAAAATCTGTAACTGGTTACTAAGCGTGTAGAAAGCTGCCTTGCGCTTTCGCTGGACGCGAGTTCGACTCTCGCCGCCTCCACCATTTTGGGCTGCCCAAATTCCTCTTGCAGGAGTTTGGGCAGTGTCATTTGTGGCCAGCGACTGGCCATCTCCCCATCGTCTTACAACCACACCAGCAAGGGAACGCCGCCAACTTTCCCCTCCACCACGGCGTTTTGCCCGAAAGCACGCCCGATTTCGTGCACCTCTGCCGGCGAAAGATCAAAAATAAATACCCCTATTTCATCGGGCCATACCGCATCAGGATCATGGCCCACGGCAGGGGCGAAAGTGAGGTTGCCGAGAAGCAGTAAATGGTGTAACTGGTGTAATCGGGCCTTATTCTCCGGTTCCGGCAACGGCTTGGAATGAGGGTTGTAGGGTGTTACGAAAGCATAATTATGGTACTGATGGGCCTCGAGCCAGGCGTCGAATTCAGGGTGTAAATGCCCTATTCTCAGGGGGTAGTCCTGGAAGCGATATTCAGTCTTGGTGTAGGCATTGCGGAGGCGCTCGTCGTAATGTGGCCCTTGCTCGTCGGATGAGGGTACTGACATCAAAATAGCTTACGTACCTTTGCGGCCCCAAAGGGCCTTATCGGCGATTACAGATCGGGTGATAAGACCTTCAATAATACGGAAAAAGTAACTATCGTATGGAAATGGATAGAAGTACCGTTGTTGGCCTGGTGTTGATCCTGGCCATTTTTACGGTTTGGCAGGTAATGATCGCACCAAGTGCGGAAGAACTGGAAGCGCAGCAGCGGTACCAGGATTCAATCGCCGCCATTCAGCAGGTGGAACAATTGCCCGCTCAGGAAGCAGATAGCCCGGCCTTTGCCCCGGCGGAGCTGGAGATGATGAACGATTCTTTACGCCAGGCGCGCTTCGGCGCTGCCTTCGGCCCCTTTGCGACCGCAGCGGCGGGGCAGGCCGAAGACATCAGGGTGGAGAACGACCTGATGATCGTCACCTTCAGCACCAAGGGCGGAACCATCAAGCAGGTGGAGCTTAAGGAATACTTCAAGATCACGGAGAATGAAGACGGCTCGGAAAACAAGCTGCCGCTTTATTTGCTGGAGGACCAGAAGAATCGCTTCGAGTACATTCTGCCCGTTAATGGCGTAACCGGTGCCGGGATTAAAACCAGCGACCTGTACTTCAACGCCGAAGTCGAAGGAAAAACCGTTATCCTGCGGGCCCCGGTAGCCACCGGTGGCTATTTCGAGCAACGCTACACCCTGAACGACGGTACCTACCTGATGGATTATGACCTTCGTTTCGAA
>JAUIIF010000251.1 GCA_030431945.1 Bacteroidia bacterium
CAGTTGGCGGGGGCTTCGATTTTGTAGTCGGGGACAAACATTTCGTTGGCAATGGATTCCGTCTGGACGGCATAATCAAAGCCGGATTGAATACAGTAGCCCCCGGTTTGTCCTGCTTTATTAAGGGCAATGAAGCCAACCTGAATTTCTTTCCAGTCCGGATTTTTACTGATGACCCGCTCCACCGCCAGCCGGCAGGCTTCGGTTGGCGAATGCCCCATGCGCATGAATTCCACCACCAGAAAACAGCCACAGGCCCGGATGACGGCTTCCCCCCATCCGGTAGCCGTTGCGCCACCCACTTCGTTGTCTACGTACAGCCCGGCTCCGATCAGGGGGGAATCCCCGACCCGGCCGTGGTACTTGAAGGAGGCACCACTGGTGGTACAGGCACCGGCCAGGTCGCCGTTTTTGTCCAGCGTAAGTAAGCCGATGGTGTCGTGGTTTTCCACGTTGATCGGGGGCCGGTAATCCGGGTTCCTGGTTTTCCAGTTTTCCCAGGAGGTGCGACTGAAATCTGTCATCAGGTCCGTTTCCTCCATACCCTGAGCCAGGGCAAAGTCCTTGGCCCCCTGTCCTACAATCATGACGTGCGGCGTCCGCTCCATAACCATTCTGGCCAGGCTGATGGGGTGCAAAATGTCTTGTACCGCGGCTACGCTGCCACAGTCTCCGGCGGCATTCATGATACAGGCATCGAGGGTGATGATGCCATCGCGGTCCGGGTAAGCCCCAATACCAACGGTGTGTACCTCGGGGTCTGCCTCCGTCACCATGACCCCCTGCTCGGCGGCATCCAGGGCGGTTCCGCCCTGACTTAAAATTTCCCAGGCTTTTGCGTTGGCCCCTTGCCCATGACGCCAGGTGGAGATCACCACGGGGCGAATGGGGGCAGCAGGAGCAGCTGCAGCTTCCGTGCACCTGGTCAGGGCAGGCACGGCTATGGCGGCGGGCAGGGTGCGTAGAAAATGGCGGCGGGTAGTCACGGGGAAATGTTTTGAGGGACTGGATAAAGTGGTTAACCGGGTATTTGCATCGTGAGGCAGTGCAGGGAACCGTGTTGCTCAATGAACGGCCGGCAATTGATGGGGACAACCTGGTACCGACCGTATTCCCGTAGGGTCTGCGCGGCCAGGTGGTCTGCGATTTTCCCGGGGTGTGTCTTCCCCTCCTGATCGAAGTAGGTGGGCAGAAACAAGACGCCGTTACTGAGCAGGAAATTGGCGTAGGTAGCCGGAAGCCGATGGCCGTCGTCCAGGCTGAAGACGGGAGGCGGCAGCGGCAGCGGCAGCAAAGTATAGGGCTTGCCGTGGGGCGTTCTGAAAGCGCGTAATTCTGCCTCCATTTTTTGCAAGTCGGCGTAGTGCTCGTCCTTTTCATCCGTACATTGTACGTAGGCGAGGGTGTTCTCGTCCAGGAAGCGTACCAGGGTATCCACGTGGGCATCGGTATCGTCCCCGGCGAGCTCCCCGTGGTCCAGCCAGAGGACCCGGTCAAATTCGAAAAAGGCTGCGATGGCCGTTTCAGCTTCCGCTTTGGTTTTCCAGTCGTTCCGGCCTTCACTTAGCCAGCACCTGGTGGTGGTCAGCAGGGTACCATTGCCGTCAGACTCCACGGAGCCACCCTCCAGAATGAGTTCCGAACGCCGGTAACCGGCGTTGGGGAATACGGCCCGCCAGAGCCGTTGGGTTACGCCGTCGTCCCAGGTTGCGGTAAATTTTCCTCCCCAGCCATTGAAGGTGAAATGGTTCAGGACCAAGGTGTCTTCCTCAAACCAGGTACAGAGGGGGCCGTAGTCACGGATCCAGCAGTCATTGGTGGGCAGGGTAATGGTCTCCCCGGTATAAACCTCGCGGTAGTTTTCAAAGTGCTCTTCGTCACTGACAATCAGCAGAACCGGCGTCACTTCGCTAATCCGTGTGGCTGCCTTGGCCATGGCCAGCGAGGCTTGGTGCAGCGCCTTACCCCAGTCTCCGTCGCGGCGGGGGAAAGTAAGTAAAACCAGTTGTTGGCGATCCCATTCAGCGGGCAATTGCATACGGACAAGATTTTAAAAGAAGAACGGGCGGACCTCCGTTCCGTGAGGCCGGAAGGTCGGTAACTTTTGGCATTGTAGCCGAATAATGGCCGGGCAAATTGATCTCTCCCCAAAAAAGATGCGCGAACAAGCCAGGCTTGTCCGCGCATCTTAGCAACGGTTATTCCGTAAAGTGGGCGTCGACCTTAGCGGCGAATCATCACTTTTTCGGTATTCCGCTCTTCTTCCGTTTGCACGCTCAGCAAATACATGCCCGTGGGCAAGTCATTCACTTTCAGGGTTACCTGCTCCAGGCCCTGGTAGTTCAGGTGCCGGAGTTGCCGTCCGTCCATGGTGTAGAGGGTGACGGATTCGATGTTTTCCCCGGCACGTACGGTAAGGATGTCGAAGGCCGGATTCGGAGAGATGAACAGATCGCCTTCGCCTTCATTTCCGGTATCGGTAAGGCGGAAGGTGGGTACTTCCTCGATGGTTACGAAGGCCTCTCCGGTAGCACTGGTGCCTGCGGCGGCAGCACCGGTGACGGTCACCTCATCGATGTAGATCTGATCGGAATTGGTACTGGCGTCACACTGGAAACGGAACTGGGCCCCATCGGTCAGGTTAAAGCTGGCCGCATCCAGGGTTACCGTAGCGGTGTAGAAACCACCATTGCTGAAGCTGGATCCGCTGGTGTAAGTGGCCACCGTTTGCCAGCCGGAACCGTCGTTGTAACGTACCCAGAAGTCTTCCCCGGTTTCCATACTGTTGGGGTAGAAGTAGAAGCTGACACTGACGGAACCAAGGCCGGCGAGATCGTAGGAGGGGGAGGTCATGGAAGAGGCCGTGCCGCTGTTGTCCCGCAGGCGGACGGAGAAGGAACCTTCCCAGCTGCGGGTAGTACTGACGCGGGCACAATCACCACCACCGTCAACCCAGCCTTCCAGGCCGGTTTCGAAGAAGTAACCAGCCGTAAATGGGGTGCCGCCACCGCCGCCGGTACATCCGGTCGTGGTGCCGGGAGCAGAAGCCGTGCCGGAAGCATTGCCCGCTGCGTCCAGGGCACGAACGCCGAAGCCGTAGGTGGTACAGGCCGTCAGGCCGGTAACGTTGACGGACGTTCCGGCCGTGGTGCCGATGGATGTACCGTCCAGGAACACCTCGTAAGCCGTAACCCCCACGTTGTCACTGGAGGCATTCCAGCTCAGGGAAACCTGGGTATCCTGCTCGTTGCTGACGCTGAGGTTGGTAGGCGTGGTTGGCGGAGTTGTGTCGGCAGTCGATCCGCCGATACAGAAGTCGGTGGCTTCACTGCTCGTAAAGCTGCCGCCGCTGGCCAGTACCGTGCCTCCTTGCGTCAGGCTGTAAGATCCACTACCGTAAGCACAGCAGATACCGTCGCCGTAAGCGTCAAAAATGGTAAAGGTGTAACAGTCGTCGACCAGACAAAGGTCTTCGGTTACCGTGCTGCCGTCCGGCTGGCTGCCGTAGGTGCCGCCACTGGCGACCGTCTGGCCGGCATCATTGGTCAACGTCCAGCTGGTTTCTTCGGGGTAGTTGTCCAGGGTAATGGAAAGGGTAACCTCCGTATCCTCACAGCCAACGGGTGGGGGAGGGCAGGCAGGACAATCCGGACCACCACAGTCGACGCCGGTTTCCTGGCCATTCTGGATGCCATCCGTACAGGTAGGGCCACCGCCGCCACCGCCTGCCGCCTGCAGGGCGCCGAGGGCGTTTACCCGGCCGTTGGCGTATTCACTGTCTACGCCGGCAGGCCCCATGTCAATGGCCGTGGAGTAAAGGATGTTCTTTACTTCGGAGGAGGTAAGGTTAGGGTTAAAGCCCAGGACCAGGGCCGCAACTCCGGACACCACCGGACACGCAGAGGAAGTACCGCCAAAGGTACTGGTGTAATTGGTGGAGTTGTAGCCCGGGCTACCCATCCGGTCCGTCGTACGCACTCCGGCACCAGGGCCGCCAACGTTGTTGGAAGGCGCCATAATGTCCAGGGCGGAGCCGTAGTTGGAGTAAGCAGAACGGACGCCGGTATTGGCAAAAGCACCTACGGCAATTACGTTGACGTTATTTGCAGGGTAGTCCACACAGTTCTTGTAGCCGTTGCCGGAAGCAAAGACGACAACGGAGCCCAGGCCACCGCGGCCATTGCTGTTGGCATCGGCCATGGCATTGTTGATGTTGGAGAAGCTGGCCGTACAGGAGGTATAGCCCCAGCTGTTACTCATTACGTCTGCCCCCTGGTTTTTCGCCCAGGTGAAACCATCGGCAAGATCCTGGGTGGATTCTCCCCCGACGAAGATATTGACGGAAATGAGGTTGACGAGTGGAGCCACGCCCCGTACGCCGATATTGTTGTGGCTGGCGGCAATGGAACCCGCACAGGATACGCCGTGCGCGCTTCCGCTAACGGCATCGCCGTTACCATTGGTGGCGGGGCTGAAGCCGGCCGTGTAGCGGCTTTGCCCGGAGCTGTTGTTCAGGTCTTCGTGGTCTTCCAGGCCGTCGTCAATAACGGCAACGGTAATGGCGGAGGACCCGAGGGAAATGCCCCAGGCTTCCAGGGCATTACAATCTGCATCGTTGGCGCCGGCTACGCCGTCCAGGGTCTGGCCGGTATTGTTCATCTGAAACTGCTGCGAAAACAGCGGATCGTTGATTTGGTACCGTTGAATCGGCGCGTAGAAGTCCGGCTGGGCAAACTCGGTCAGCCCGCTTTCTGCAATCGCATTGGCGGCCTTAAACACCTGCTCCAATTCGTTCAGCTCAATCCGGTAAGTGCCAAATTTCTTTTCGATGTTCTTGACGCCGTAGCGCGCAAGAATTTGTTGCATGGCGGGGGCGTCGTTCTTATCGCCGAGCTTAACTACGATGGTCCGGGTAGGGTAGAGGACAAAGCCGTCTTCGAGCGCGTATCCGGGGCTTACCTGCACTTCGTCAGTATCGAAGCCAAGGCTGGCAATTACCTGGTCCGTAGTCATGTTCCGGGCCGTTTCCACGACCGAGTACGGTTTGTGTTCCCAGTAATCGTATTTTTTGACGTCGGTTTCGTTGACCCGAGCCAGGGTGCTGCTTTCGGCAGCCGTAATGATGAAGTGGTTGGAGACAGCAGAGAGGTTTAACGTGCCATTATCGGTGTGGTAGTACTGGCTTTGCGACATGGCAAGTCCGGTCCACAGGAGGCAGATGGCCCCCAGGAGGATTCTGTTTAACATACGAGAAATTTGTTTAAAGAAACAGTGAGTAAGGTTGAATGTGATTAGGCTTAATTGAGAGACTTTTATATTGCCGTAGCGTAGTTTGCGTTGCCAATTTACTGATTGTAGTTGTTTAAGCAAATGATTTGGGGGGAAAGTCTCGTTTTTTGCCAAATTTTATTAGTCGTGAACCTGGTCACCGGTGCAATTTGGCAGACATTATTTTTTCTGTCCTGCTGCTGCTGGCTAACTTTGTTCAATGGATAAGTTGTCATTTTTACGCCGTTTTTTAGTACACCTGCTCCTTCTGGGCGCGGCCGCAGGTGCCATTAATGCCTGCAAAAAAGCAGACGATGTGGCCTTACCTACGGAGGTGCCTCCGGGAATGGTTTTAATTCCGGGTGAAAAAGGTGCTCAGCCCTCCTTCTTTATGGATGCAACCGAAGTGACCACTGCGGACTTTGCCAGTTTTGTGGAAGCCACGAATTATCAGACGGAAGCGGAGGATTTTGGTTGGTCCGGGGTTTTTTCCAAAGACAGCCTGGGCTGGTTGCCCGTGGATGGGGCTACCTGGCGGTACCCGCTGGGGCCCGATGCTGCGGCGGCGCAACCAGACCATCCGGTAACGCAGCTCAGCCTGCGGGACGTGAAGGCCTACGCCGCCTGGGCCGGAAAAAGATTACCGACCGAGGAAGAATGGATGTGGGCCGCCAGCCAGAGCGGCCAGTTTACTGAATTTCCCTGGGGCAAAGAAATGGTACCCGATCCGAAAAAGTACCCCGGTAACTGGTGGCAGGGGCCTTTCCCCTACGAAGATGGGGTTCTTGATGGCTTTCCGGGCATCGCGCCGGTTAAATCCTACCCGCCGGCGGCCAATGGCTTGTACGACATCTCCGGCAATGTCTGGGAATGGACGGACAGTAAGAAGCCCGCGAGCGGAGAATACGTTATCAAGGGAGGGTCCTTTCTTTGCAGTACGAGCTACTGCACCGGGTTTAATTTGCGCCAGCGCCAGTTTACCCCGGCTGATAGCGGGCTTAACCACCTCGGCTTCCGCTGCGTACAGGATGTTGCGGGAAAGTAACAGCCGTAAGCGCGGACGCCAGGAAAAGTAACAGGGGGCAGCCATTGCCCGTAAACGGACCTTGCACCTGCGTTCGCGCCCCAAAAAAAAACCGGGCCACCCGTTTTTGTACGAGTAGCCCGGTCCTGATCACGCTGGTGGGAACCTGGCGTGTAAGACGGCGCTGATTAAGCCGAAAGTACTTCCTTCACCACGTCGGCAGCCTCCTGCAACGCTACGGCGGAGCGCACGTTCAGCCCGGAGTCATCAATCAGTTTCTTGGCAATGTCGGCATTGGTTCCCTGCAGGCGGACGATGATGGGCACCTTAATGTCACCAATGTTGTTGTAAGCATCCACTACGCCCTGAGCAACGCGGTCACAGCGAACAATGCCTCCGAAGATGTTAATC
>JAUIIF010000252.1 GCA_030431945.1 Bacteroidia bacterium
CCACCTATCTCTACGGCTACGGCGGCTTCAACATCAGCCTGAGCCCGAGTTTCTCCGCCTTCCGGATTCCGATGCTGGAGAACGGCGCCGTGTACGCCATGGCCAACTTGCGGGGTGGCGGCGAGTACGGCGAAGAGTGGCACCAGGCCGGGATGCTGAAGAACAAGCAGAACGTATTTGATGATTTCATCGCTGCCGGCGAGTGGCTGATTGAAAAAGGCTATACGAACAAGGATAAACTGGCGATTGCCGGGGGCTCCAACGGAGGATTGCTGGTCGGCGCCGCCATGACGCAGCGTCCGGACCTTTTTGCCGTGGCCTTCCCGGCCGTAGGGGTGATGGACATGCTCCGGTACCACAAATTCACCGTCGGTAAAGGCTGGATCCCGGAATACGGCAGCAGCGAAGACCCGGAGATGTTTCCGTACCTGCGGGCCTACTCCCCCCTGCATAACCTGAAAGACGGTACGCAGTACCCCTCGA
This sequence comes from Bacteroidia bacterium, assembly GCA_030431945.1. GTDB lineage: Bacteria > Bacteroidota > Bacteroidia > Chitinophagales > Saprospiraceae > Neolewinella. Next base: position 484 of record JAUIIF010000252.1, read on the forward strand.
CCATGGTGACTACGGCCGACCACGACGACCGCGTCGTCCCCGCCCACAGTTTCAAGTTCGCCGCCCGTTTACAGGAAGCGCACACCGGGGAGAACCCCGTGCTGATCCGCGTAGCCGTCGACGCCGGCCACGGGGCCGGCAAGCCCATCTCCAAAACCATCGAAGAGCAGGCCGATATCTGGAGCTTCTTCTTTTACGAGACGGACTCGCCGGTGAAGTATGGGATAAAGGGGTAAGCGGGTTGCGGGTTGCGGGTTGCGGGTTGCGGGTTGCGCGCCCGGCTACCGCCGGCGGGAGGCCGGGTTTGGGGCCGGGCGCGGGAAAATAGTCCTTGTACCGGTTCGCTTACGGTAGTACCACCATTCTGCCAATGACTACTTGCTCATTTCCCGTGGTCAGCCGGTAGAGGTACGTACCTGCCGGCAGGGAAAGGTTCATCGTGACGCTGGGGCTGTTTCCGGAACGTTCGGCAGCCACTACGCGGCCGGCAATGTCCAATATTTGCACCTGCTTGATGAAGCGGTTTTCCGGAAGGCTGAAGGTCACCTGCCCCGAAGTGGGATTAGGAAAGGTGACTAGGCCAACCTCTTCCGGGCGCAGCAGAGGAGCGGAACTGCTAAGCACAGCGGAAGAGCAATTGTCGTCATAAATGCCCTTGATTTTATCCGCAGCAGTGAAAATCGGTTCGTTGGCGGGGCAATCACCGTCAGGATACTCCACGCCGAAAATTGTCGTTACCCCAAGGGTAAATTCGGCGATTTCCCCTGGTGATACCGTGTAGGGGCCGGTACTGTAAACCTGGCGAATGTCCGATTGGGGCAACGGGGTGTTACAATGCCACCAGGGGGCTCCGTTCACTTCTCCTCCGTCGAAGGCATAATTCGTCTCCGCACCTCCGGACTCGTAACCAGTTCCTCCCCTGGTCATTGGCTGGCCGTCTTTCCAACGTCCGCTCAGTACATTGAAATATTCCTGCCTCGTATTTGGGGTTGACATACCTGGGATGCCTCCGGCATAAAGGTTGACCAGGGAGTGCAGCAGCGGCGTTTCCGGACCGGCTTCCCGATCAGCATTGGAGCTCAGCACCTGGAAAATATTTACCGGGGCGGAGGTACCGTAGGAGGATATGCCTTGCGGACAGGGGTCCTGGTCCGTGCCATTAGTGTTGTACACATAAAACAGGTTGCGATCGGGGGCACTGTTAATCAGGTCGTCCGTGTAACAGCCTAAATCCGAGTCAATCCAGTGGCCGGCGTAGAACTCCAACCAATCTTCCTGGCTGCGATTAATGATCTTGTAATCATAAAAGGTGGTACGGTGCAGATCAACATCGTTATCTGCATAAGCGTAAGCCATTAATTGAATTTCTGCGTGCAGGAGGTCAACGGTATTGGAGGCCTCATGAATGCCCGCATCGTTAAATACGCACCAGATGGCCTCATCACCGCAAAAAAGCGGGTAATCTCCCTTCAGTGGATTGTACAAACCATCAAGATCAACATCATAAAACGGTGCCAGCCCCTGCGGGGTATTAGGGAGAGCGAACCCGTGAATGCCCTGAAAAAGTGGATTCCCGGTAGCGGGCCAGCCGGCAATTTGATCGGGAATGACCGTCACATCCGGATTCTGAGGATCAAAATCGTTGAGAAACGAGCGAACTTCACGCTGGTTGATCACGAAAAAGCGATCCCAATTTTCACATGCTGGTACGGTTGTGCCATTTTCATTCAGCGGCCCCGGGCGGTAATCGAAATTATTGGTCGTACGGTCGTACCGCTGCGCTGCCACCTTAAGCCCACCTCCGGGATCTTTGCCCCCCAGCCAGAGCCCGCCGGCAAAAATAGCGGCCACCGGATTGACGTTCGGAGACCCGGCATCTTCCGTTACCTCGTACCGGGCGTCCTGACCATCCCACCATAGGTCGCCGCCGGTCGTCAGGCGGGCACGTACCCCATTTGCCGCAAGGTCAATTTGCGCACTGGGTGGTACCGTACAGTCCTGCGCGGAGACGGTCATGCAACATAAAAGGAGGAGGGTGGTCAGGGTAATGGGTGAAGCAAAAGTCATTAATAGGTTTTTGTAGGTCCGACTCCAAAAATATGGCCTGACGACACCCTCCGCAATAATTTTTCTGGCATACGAATGCCAGACGACAAAATAAATTCACCCATAAAAAGGCCCTGAGCATGCACAGCACACCCAGGGCAATAAATTATGTTTAACGTAGTATTTTTTAGGCAGCGCGGCGTTCTCCGATCATTTGCTTCATCTTAACCCGGGCGCTGAAGATCCGGCTTTTTACGGTGCCGATCGGGATGTTCAGTTGGTCAGCAATTTCCTGGTATTCATATCCTTTGTAAAACATCAGGAAGGGAACGGAGTAGATGTCACCAATGCTGTTGAGCATGCGCTTCATTTCCTGCATCCGCAGGTTTTGTTCACCAGAATTCGCCACCACATTGTTCACTTCAATGTTCTCGGTTACGGCATCTGCCGGCTGGTTCAGGTGACGGCGGGTCTTGGCCTTACGGTAATGATTAATGAACGTATTGCGCATAATCGTGGAAATCCAGCTTTTGAAATTTGTTCCTTCTGAGAAATTGTGGCGGTACTTATAGGCTTTGATGGCCGTCTCCTGCATTAAGTCTTCTGCATCCTGGCGGCTACGGGTAAGGCGCAGTGCGAAGGCGAAAAGCAGGTTATTAAGTTCCTGAGTCTTGTGGGTGAATTCCTGGCTAGTCATGATTTGAATATTGTCTGAATAAATTTGAATGATTACGCTCAAACTAGTTCAAACATCGTGCCAAAAACGCAATTTATTGATTTACAAACAATTACACATCTAACCCTCTCTCTCGATTTGTTTTTATTTAATCAAAGATTCTTTTTTAGTCCACATTCCACTCTCAAAAATGCTTGCATTCATACTTTTCACCCTTTATCATCCCGTCAGTAGCTTTATTTGCTTCCAGGTAGCTACCATGTCCGGTTGACTTACGGGCCAGGGCAAAAGTGCTGAGGTTTTTCGGGCGCGGCCGCAGGTGCAGGAGAGGATACCATTAGGGCAATGCTGGAAGAAGATCAGGGTATCCAGTGAAGAAAGAGTAAGCGCCATGACGACTGGGCGTAGTATCTTTTAGCCGCTAAATCCATTTGCCATGCGCCTGCTATTCTGCTCCTTTTTTTTGCTCACGGCCCTGAACGCTGCCGCCCAGTCCGCTGGTCTGCTGGGCTTTTCCCCCACGGCCGCCGAGGAACAACGGGCGCTGGAAGCAAAATTTGACGGTTACCTCAAAGCCGGCAACCTGGATGAATGGATGAAGTACCTCTCCGCCGAGCCCCACCACGTTGGCTCTCCTTACGATAAAAAAGTAGTGGACTTCATGGCGGAGAAATTCCGTAGTTGGGGCTTTGAGGTGAAGGTCGAGCGTTTTGACGTCCTCTTCCCCACCCCCAAAATCCGGGAGCTGGAACTGATTGCGCCCACTAAGTACACGGCCCTCCTGCAGGAGCCCCCCGTGGCCGGCGATCCTTACACCGAACAGACGGCGGCGGCACTGCCGCCCTACAATTGTTTTTCCATCGACGGCGAAGTAACCGCCGAGCTCGTTTTCGTCAACTATGGCATCCCTGCTGACTACGAAGAACTGGAAAAGCGCGGCATCAGCGTCAAGGGTAAAATTGTCCTCGCCAAGTACCAGGGTTCCTGGCGGGGCATCAAGCCGAAGCTGGCGGCAGAAAAAGGGGCCATCGGTTGCCTGATTTATTCTGACCCTGCCGACGATGGCTACGTCCAGGGAGCAACCTACCCCGACGGCGCCTACAAAAACGAATACGGCGTACAACGCGGTGCCGTAATGGACCTGCCCATGCAACCCGGTGATCCGTTAACACCGGGCTACGGCGCCGTGGAAGGCGCCGAGCGGGTACCGCGCGTTGGCAATCCGGTCTTAACCAAAATTCCGGTCCTCCCCATTTCTTACCACGACGCCCAGCCACTGCTGGAAGCCCTGGCGGGCCCCGTCGCCCCCGCCAGCTGGCGGGGCGGCCTGCCCCTGACGTACCGCATTGGCCCCGGGCCGGCCAAAGTACACCTTAAGCTGGCTTTCAACTGGGACCTGGCCCCGGCCTACGACGTCATTGCCACGCTACGGGGCCGTACTTACCCCGACGAATGGATCATCCGCGGTAACCACCACGATGCCTGGGTCCACGGTGCCAATGACCCGATCAGCGGCATGGTGACGGTACTGGAAGAAGCCCGGGCCGTGAGTGAACTCGTCAAGACCGGCTGGCGGCCCGCACGGACGCTCGTTTACTGCGCCTGGGGCGCAGAAGAACCCGGCCTGCTCGGCTCTACGGAATGGGTGGAAACGCACGCCGGGGAACTGACCCAAAAAGCCGTGGCCTACATCAATACGGATGCAACCGGCCGTGGCTACCTGCGGGCCGGTGGCTCCCACACCCTCGAAAAGTTTTTTGGGGAAATCACCACCGAAGTGCAAGACCCGACCCACGGTGGCAGTCTGCTGGAGCGGCGCAGCGCGCAAAGTCGGGCCGCAGGCGGCAACGCCCTGACCAGCTTCCCCTTGTACGCCCTCGGCTCCGGCTCTGATTATTCTCCCTTTTTCCAGCACCTGGGCATCGCCTCTTTCAACCTGGGTTTCAGCGGCGAAAGCAGCGGTGGCGAGTACCACACGATGTACGATTCGTACGAGCACTACAAGCGGTTCAAAGATCCTGATTTCCGCTACGGCGCCACTTTGGTAAAAGTGGCCGGCCGCACGACCCTGCGGCTGGCCAATGCCGAGGTGCTACCTTTTGAATTCAGCCGGTTCAGTAAAACCATTACGGGCTACGGCCAGGAAGTGATGGCCCTGGCGGATAACCTGCGGGAAGCAACGGCCAAAGAAAACGCCCTGATCAGAGACGGCATCTACGAAAAGGTCGTGCGCCCCGGGGAGACACTGAACGTACCGGAGCCCAAGGCCGAAGTTCCTTTCCTCAACTTTGCGCCCTTACAGACGGGCTTACGCCGGATTGCGGGGTTAGCGGACCAGTACGATGCCAACGCCGCCACCAAACTCTCCGCGACGGATCGCCGCCAGATCAACCAGCTCTTCAAGGACCTGGAACGAAGCCTGACCCGCCCGGAGGGGCTGCCCCGTCGTCCGTGGTTTGTCCACCACGTTTACGCGCCGGGGTTTTATACCGGCTACGGCGTCAAAACCCTGCCGGGCGTCCGCGAAGCCATCGAGCAACGCAACTACGAGGAAGCACAGGAACAAATAATAAAGCTCGGTGAAGTACTGGCAGGCTACGCCGACCGAATGGCTAAGATTATTGCGTTGACGGAGTAGTTGTGTGCAAACATATACGACTCATATAGATATTTTAAAATGATCGAAATGAATTTAAGCTTACGAGTATCGGTTTTTACAATTGTATTTTTATTTTTCACACAAATTAGTTTTATTTATGGGCAAACAGGAAATAGTGAGATATCAGATATTTATCCAAATGACCAGCTATCAATAAATAGAGACATATCAATACAATTAGGAATTATAGCCGGTTCTCATTTCGTCGACAGGTCTTATGATTATAATTATGGGAACAGCAATACAGTTGCAGGGATTGGCGGTTTTTCATTTGGCGTAATTTACAAGGATAGATTCAAGTTGAAGTTTTCTGGTACCAACCTTGATGCTAGTGTAATTGGAGCTGGAATTGAACCTATTTTTATTAGCAAGCAATTTAGCTATTCAGTTGCATTTGCAAAGTGTCTCGTTAAAAAACGACACCGATTAGATTATGGAATTAGCTATTTATATTTTTATGAAAGAAATACTTCAAGAGGGCCTTCCGGAATACAATTCTCTTCTAATGATCATTACATTGGAGGATATTTTCGCTTTAAATATTTAATAAGTAAGGGATTTGGTCCTTTCCTAGATTACTATTATACTCCATTGAGAATTAATAATGATGGAGGCTTTGGTTATAATCACAATATTAGCATTGGTATTTCCACAAAAATATATTAATATCTCATTATTCGCAAAGGGACATGAGAGCATTTTGAATTACTATACCTAAGCCGGAGTGGTTTAGCTACGCTGCTCCTGCGGGGTGGGACAATTAGCGCGTAGCTAGCGTGGTTGCTGATGAGGCAAAAAACGTAGGCGAAGCCTTAGCTCGCGTCGGGTGGGTTAAGGGT
>JAUIIF010000253.1 GCA_030431945.1 Bacteroidia bacterium
ACCGTATTTCTGCTGCCGGATGTACTGCTCTCCTCTGGCATTCCCGCCATTCTCCTCATCGCCAGTGGCCGGTACAACCAACGCCTGGGAGATATGGTCGCCGGCACCGCCGTCATTCAGTCATCAGTTTCCACCACTTTTACCCTCGATGAGATCATGGGGATAACGAACCGGGAAGACCACGATCCGGAATTCCCGGGGGTGCAGCGCTTCACCAATGCCGACATGATGATCGTGAAACACGCGCTGCAGCGGCTCCGTAAATACGGAAACCCCGCCCACCGGCAGGCGGTACGGCAGCTGGCGGTGAAAATTGCCGACGAACTGGAACTGGACAAAGCAGCGGTAACTTACACGCCGGAAAAGTTTCTGGAGCGGGTCTTGCTGGACTTTATCGTGCTGACCCGGTAACCCGACAACCCGCAACCCGCAACCCGCGTATGGATTACCTCATTGCTTTCCTCGGTGCCCTGCTTGCCGGTGCGATCAACACCCTTTCCGGGAATGGCTCCGCAATTACCCTGACCATCCTGATGGAGTTGCTGGGCTTACCCGCAGACGTGGCCAACGGAACGAACCGGGTCGGCGTTCTGGCCAACGGTATTGGTGGTACCGTCGCCTTTAGCCGGGCCGGACGCTTTTCGGGGCAGTCCGCCGCCAAGAAGCAGGAAATGTGGCAGGTGATCATTATTACCTGCCTCGGGGCAGTTCTGGGCATTTACCTGAGCCTGATTATCTCCAATGCCGCCTACAAGGCCTTTTTTCGTTACCTGTTGGTGGTCATGCTGGTGGTCATCCTCGTCAAGCCCAAGCGCTGGTTGGTCGTTCCGGCAGGAAAGCCACCACTGTCGTTGTGGATTACCGTTCCGCTTTTCTTTTTGCTGGGCGTTTACGGTGGGTTTATCCAGATGGGAATGGGGGTGTTTTTTCTGGCCGTAATGGTCTTGATCGCCCACTACGAAATCATTCAGGCCAACGTGGTGAAAGTGCTCGTGGTGACAATTTATACGGTGCTGGCAGTGGCTATATTTGCCTGGCAGGACCTGATCGACTGGCGCATCGGAGCGCTCATGGCCGTGGGGCAGCTCATCGGTGGCTACCTGACCGCCCGGTTTGCCGCCAACCACCCCAAGGCAGGCATATATGCCTACCGCCTGCTGGTCGTGGTGATCATCGGGGCCATCCTGAAGGCTTTTTGGCCGGTGGGGTAGCTGCCCCGTACGGGCGCGGCCGCAGGTGCCGGGCCAGGCTTCCGGAGCAGCGAAGAACCTCCCGGCCCACAGGGCCAGGCGTTGTTTTACGTCGCCCCGGGGCCGGGGCTCACGTTCCTTCCTTAAGCAGTACTGCTTGTGCCGCTCCGTTAAAATGGGTACCCCAGCCCCAGCTGAAAGGTCAGGTCCCGTAGCCTTAACCGGTCGAACTTCCGCCAGTAAGCGGCTTCCGGAATTTCGTTGCCGTCCCGTACCAACGGAGTTCCGTAGCCATCCTGGGGGTAATTGTAGCGGACGGGAAGTGATACATCAAGGCGAAAAATGAAATAGCTCAGGTCGGTGCGTAAGCCGGTACCTACGCCCATCGCCAGTTGGCGGTAAAAGGGCTGGGCAACAAAGGAACCATCGGCATTGGGTCGCTTACTGAGCAGAAACTGGGAGCCGGGCCGCTCCAGGTCTTCGTCAAAAGTCCAGATATTGCCAATGTCAGCAAAAAGTGCCCCCCGAAAAAAGGAGGCAATGGGAAAGCGGTATTCCAGGTTCAGTTCCATCCGGAAATCACCGGTTTGAAAAAGCTGCAGGTTATTGGTCGTGCTCAGGCTGAGGGTGTCAACGTAGCCGCCCGGCCCGAGGGCCCGCGGGGCCCAGGCCCGCATGGAGTTGGCGCCACCGGAGAAGAATTGCTTTACGTACGGTACCGCCGCAGAGCCACCGTAGGGCCGGCCGGCCGCCACCAGGAACCGGCTGGCAAAGACTTTCAGCGGCGTGTATTGCTTCTGGTACCGGACGTCCGCCAGGGCCAGAGCGTATTTGGCAAAGGTGGCGTTCTGATTGGGTTTGATGACCTGGTCTTCCCCAAAGAGATTGAGCACCTCATTGAAAAGGCTGACTTCCGCCCCCGCTAGCTCAAACTGTCCGTTGAACGAGAGCGACCGGCCCCGCCGGTCCGGTTGCCCGTTGCGGGTGTATTCCAGGTTCCGGAAAAAGACGGAAAGAAAATATTGCTCGCCGATGCTCCGCCGCAGGAACTCGTTTTGGTCCAGGATCAGGTCAAAGTCCGGCTCAATCTGTGGCGCAAGGATGTCGATCGCCAGGTGATTGATGCGATAGCTCGTAGTGGCAGACCGGTTGAAATCATACCCCAGGCGGGCATTTAAAAGGGTGTAAGCGTAAAAGTTGCGAATCGAGAGGTACTCATACCCCAGGCTGTAGCGCGTACTGGCCCGTTCTTCCAGCGTGTTGATGAAGTTGTCCGAGAGCACCTTTTTCCCGAAGGGGGAGGGCAGTTTGTTGAGGAAGCTGTAAAGGCCGAAATCCCGAAAGCGTGGCAGGTAAAGGCTTACGTCGGCCGAAAGGTCAATGGTGTTGAAAAAGGCGGAATTCCTGGTGCCGATGGCCGGGTTCACCTCTACCCCCGCCCGCAGGCTGGTGACGAGGAGCTCGGCCCCTCCGAAAACATTGCGGTTTTGAAAAACGGGCGTCAGGCTCAGTCCGATCAGGTTGCCGGCTCCGACGTTGCCGTTTCGGTTGGTGTAGTTAAGGTCGAGGTCTGCTCCCAACGACATCCGGTCACTGGGCGTAAGCTGCACCTGGTAATTCAGGACCTGCTCCTGAGTGGTGTCAATTTGCTGGTTGATGCGGACAAAACGGTAGATTCCCAGGGCATTGAGGGAGACGTTGGTTTTTTCCAGGTCCGCGCGCTGGTGGTAAGCCCCGGGTTGCAGGAAAATGCTGTTGCGCAAGACTTCGGGGCGGATCCGGAAGGACGGCTCGTCCGACAAGAAACGGACGCCGTTGATGGTGGTATCCAGCCGGTAGCCGCCCCCCGGGGCAAGTGGGGAAAAATCAGTCAGTACGGTAATGGTGCCTACCCGGTAGCGGGCGTAGGCCGCTTCTTTCTGCGGGGGTAAAATGCTCAGGTAAACGTCGGCGTAGCCACGACGCCTGCTCGTGTCAATTTCCAGCTTGTCGAAATACGTGCCGGAAAAAAAAGCGAAGCCCTGGTTGCGCAGGTAGCTGCTGATCCGGGCTTTTTCGCGGTCAAATTTGTTGAGGTCGAGCGGTTCTCCTGGCCGGAGCTCGCTGGAGGAGAGGGAGGCCCGGAGGAGACTGTCCAGCAGTGGGTCCGGACTGGAAAAGTCAACGGAATCAATGAGGAAGCGGCGCCCGGCGTTTACGTGATAAATGAGGTCTACTTTCCGCCGTTTGCCCCGGTCGGCTTCGTGGTAGGCGTAAGCATTGAAGTAGCCGAGGTAGCGCAGGAAGGTCGTCATGTCCGCTGCGGAAAGGCGGCTGAGGCTGTCGCTGTAAATGGTGGGCGGCTGCCCGAGGGTGTTCCGCAGGAAGCGGTCGATGCGGGTGGTGTCCTTGGGTTTGTTGTTGTCCAGGTAAAACTGCTCGCGGGGCCAGACGCCCAAAAAGTTGGTGTTGGGGGTCTGGCGGGCCAGGGTGGACAGTTCATACGTGACGTCGGCCCGGTTGTCTACTTCTTTGGGGTCTTCGAGTTTAATGCGATAACTGGTGAGGAGTTCCTGATCCTCCGCGAGAAATTTGGTAGTATTGCAGCCCGTCAGGGCTGCCAGTAACAGGGTGGCCACGGCGATCGGCCCGCCGGCGCCCAGCAGGCGGCAAATCCTTTTCAATATGGCCATCAGCTCCGGTACCATTAAGTTCATAAGCAGCCTCCGACAACGGAAGTTTCGGCAAAATTACCACAAATTCACCGCCGAAGGCGGGCGGATCGTCGGAGAATTGCTCCAGCAGGCGCGCTATCCGGTCGATCATCTTTATGCGCTGGAAAGTTGGGCCGCAGCGCTGCCCGAGCCGCCGTCCGTTCCCTTAACGTTGGTTACCCCGAAAGAATTGGGTCGGATTTCACAATTGAAAACCCCCAATCAGGTCCTGGCGGTCGTCGATTTACCGGCCACCTCCGCAACTTTACCCGCCGCGCTGGAAACGGGGTGGTCGCTCTACCTGGATGGGGTGCAGTCTCCCAGCAACCTGGGGGCCCTGCTTCGCATTGCGGACTGGTTCGGGTTCCATCACGTTATTGCCGGGCCGGGGACGGCCGATCTCTACGCCAGCAAAAGCATCCAGGCAACAATGGGGTCTTTTTTACGCGTCAACTTTCGCAAAGGAGAACTGCGGGAAATAACGGAACGCTTCCCGGCATTACCCGTCTTTGGGGCAGACCTGGACGGGGAGAACATCTATCGACTCGCAGCGCCGCCCGCCGGCCTGCTGGTCATCGGGGCAGAAGGCCCGGGCGTCAGTCAGGAGGCGCGGACGCAGGTGCAAAGATGGGTACACATCCCCCGCGCACCAGGTCGGGAAGCGGAAAGCCTGAACGCTGCCGTCGCCGCCGGAATCCTGTGCGGAGGGATAGTGAACAGCAAGGCGGACCTGAAAGTGTAGCTGCCCGCTAAGGAAGTTTTGCGGCCCGGGTCACCAACACCACCCGGAATGCCGGCAAGACACAGCCTGGGCCAGGGAACCTACTCAACCTTGCTCCGGATAAAACCGTTCTTTGCACCAGCGTTCGCGCCCAAACAGACGCCTTTATTCTTTTCCTTCAGTGGCTAAGATTCCTCTCCATTACCCAGCTAAAATTTTGTATGACTCTCTTTGATCAGATCCAGGAAACGGTTGCTTTTATCCGCAAACGGGCTACCACCCAGCCACGCATAGGTATTGTCTTGGGGACGGGCCTCAACTCCCTCGCAGAAGACATCGTAATTGAACGTGAATTCGTCTACGGCTTACTGCCCTACTTCTGTGCCGCTACGGTGGACAGTCACCGTGGAAAGCTGATTTTGGGGACCCTTCAGGGGGTGCCGATCGTCGCCATGGCCGGCCGGCTCCACTACTATGAAGGGTACAGTATGCAGGAACTGACGTTCCCGATTCGTGTCCTGGCCGCCCTGGGGATCGAACACCTGGTTATTTCTAACGCCAGTGGTTCCGTAAACGGTGATATTGAAGCCGGTGACGTGATTTTTGTCCGTGATCACATCAATATGCAGCCGGAAAATCCGCTCCGCGGCGCCAACGACGAACGCCTTGGCCCCCGCTTTCCGGATATGCTCAATACCTACGATCGTGACCTCAATGCCTGGGCCATCAAACGGGCTGCCGACCATGGACTGCGTGGCCACGAGGGCGTCTACCTGGCCCTGCCCGGCCCCAATCTGGAAACACCGGCAGAGTACCGGATGGCACACATTATCGGCGCGGATTGTATCGGTATGTCTACCGTCCCCGAAGTACTGGTGGCGCGTCATGCCGGGCTACCCGTCTTCGTCATCTCCGTCGTTTCGAACAAATGCTTCCCCATCGTGGAAATTCAACCAACAACCGTAGACGATGTAATTGCTACGGTACAGGCCGTCGAGCCAAAACTGCGCAAGCTGATGCAGGATGTGGTGAAGAAGCTGGGGTAAGCCGGTGCCGTTCGGCAGTTTTTTTCAGCAAGCCTGGCTTAACTCACCTCCAACGTCCGCTCGAAACGGGCAATGACCGCCCGGAATTCCTCGGGCAAAAATGCGTTCATGACCTCTTCGACCGGTACGGGAATGGGACCGTAGAAGGCTTCGCCGATGCTGCCGGCCATGGCCGCCTGGGTATCGGTGTCGCCCCCCAGCGAGACGGCAAGCCGGATGCCGTCAAGCAAATCATTACCCTCCAGAAAAGCAATGATGGCTTCGGGAACGGAGCCGGCGCAGCTGACGTCAAAGGCGTACCCCGGGCGGATCTCCGCAATCGTCCGCCGCAAGTTGTAACCAAAGGTCGTACTGACGTAGCGGCGGATGTCTTCCTTAGTGCCGCCCTGACGAGCCAGGAAAATACTGGCCGCAACAGCTTGTGCTCCCTTTATTCCCTCCGGGTGGCTGTGCGTCGGATCGGCAGATTTCCCAGCCTCCGTAAGTACGGTGTCCAGGTCGTTAAAAAGCCAGCCGACGGGGCTGACCCGCATGGCCGATCCATTACCCCAGCTGGTGTAAGGCTCCGTAAGTTCATCCCGCATCCACCGCTGGAAGGTGCCTCCGTAGCCGGCGTCAGGATAGCGGAGGGCGTAGTCTTTAATGGCCTCACCGTAGTCTTGCTGGTTAAGAATGGCCTCAGCAACGGCAACGGTCAGTACCGTATCATCCGTAAAGTGGCAACTCGTCGTAAAAAGCTCAAAGTCCGTCTGCTTCGAGCCGCTGCGCTCAAAGCGGGAACCAATAATATCGCCTAGAATAGCACCTTTCATAACTATTGATTTATGCCTAAGTCAGCGTGATTTAACTGCGCAGCTCCTGCGGAGGGGGAAGAATTTTCCACGGGTTGTCATGGCATCTGACTTCGTTAATAGTTAGTTTAACTAATAAGTAAAGGCTAAAGTTCCACGTCTGGCCACTATTTTTTGCTGAACGGTGCTGTAGGGATACCAAAGTAGCGTGGCCGCCGGCAATCAGGGACGCTGCAAGACGTGCAACCCAAGTCGTATTT
>JAUIIF010000254.1 GCA_030431945.1 Bacteroidia bacterium
CCACGAAGTAAGTGTCGTGCAACTGAATATCCAGGGTCGAGTTACCCAGCCAGATACCGGTAAGACCACCGGAGATGAACATGGAAACAAAGCCGATACCGAAAAGACTGGCCGGATTGAAGCGAATGTTACCACCGTAGAGCGTGGCAATCCAGTTAAACACCTTTACCGCCGATGGTACGGCAATGATCAGGGTGAAAATCACGAAGAAGTTGGCAATGAAAGGGTTAACACCTGACATGAACATGTGGTGTGCCCATACGATGAAAGACAGGAAACCGATCGCCAGGATCGAGAATACCATGGCTTTGTAGCCGAAGATCGGCTTACGGGCGTGTACCGAGAGTACCTCGGAAACGATGCCCATGGCCGGGAGGATAATAATGTATACCTCAGGGTGCCCCAGGAACCAGAACAAGTGCTGGTAAAGAATCGGGCTACCGCCAACGTGCTCCAGTGCCTGCCCACCGATGTAGATATCGGACAGGTAAAAGCTCGTTCCAATGCCGCGATCCAGCATCATCAGGAAGAAAGCAGAGGTAAGTACGGGGAAGGACAGCAATCCCAGAATAGCCGTCACGAAGAAGGCCCAGATCGGGAGTGGAAGGCGCCACATGCTCATTCCCTTCGTCCGCAGGTTAAGTACCGTAGTGATGTAGTTAATACCACCCAGCAACACCGATACAACGAAAAGTACCAGGGAGATCGTCCACAGTGTCATACCCGCTCCTGACCCACTCATGGCTTGGGGTAAGGCGGATAACGGAGGATAGGCTACCCAGCCGCCCGCAAAAGGGCCGGTGCTGAGGAACAACGACGCAAACATGATGGAACCGGAAATAAAGAAGAACCAGTAGCTCATCATGTTCAGGAGCGGTGAAGCCATATCCCGCGCACCAATCATCAAAGGAATCAGCAGGTTCGAGAACGTTCCGGAAAGACCGGCCGTCAGTACGAAGAATACCAGAATGGTTCCGTGCATGGTAACCAATGCATAGTAAAAGTCAGGTACCAGACTACCGATTCCGTCAGAGTTAACGGAAATCCATTTACCCAGAACCGGCTTCAGCCAGGCGATGCTTTCTTCCGGGAAACCGAGTTGCATCCGGAATACCAGGGACATCAGACCACCGATGATTGCCCAAATCATTCCCGTAATCAGGAATTGCTTAGCAATCATTTTGTGATCCTGAGAAAAAATGTAGTGGGAAACGAAGTTAGACTGGTACTTATCTCCGTGATGGTGATCGTGGAAGTGGTCGTCGTAACCCAATTCCTGGATCAGACCATCTTCACGAGTTGCCGGAGCTATAATTGCTGTTGCCATGGTAATCAGCTTTAAGGTTCTTCTGTGATAGTTTACTTAGACGGGGTGTTAAGCGTAGTCGCCGCAGCAGGTAGTGCACCGCGGGTAACGTATAATTCGGTACGCCGATTTGCCTGCCGGCCATCTTCCGTACTGTTATCTGCAATGGGGGCAGACTGCCCGAAACCGGAACTGGACAAACGACCAGCATCGATTCCCCCCTTGATCAGGTAATCCCGAACAACGGCGGCACGACGATCAGATAGCGAAAGGTTCGCCTCCGGATCGCCCGTGTTGTCAGTATGTCCCTTCAGGAGCGAATTTACATCTTCATTTTTCTGCAGGAAAGCAATGGCGTCATCCAGCTGGTAACGACTTAGCTCCGTAAGCTGAGCACTACCCGTCTCAAAAGTAACGTACTTGAGAATGAGGGTATTATCATCATCTTCCGGCGTTTCCAGGGCGGTGTTTGCTTCCGTATTGAACTCCTGACGACGCTGCTGAATTTCCGCGGGGAAAAGCATGCCCTGGTTAGGGTCAGCATCCGTGAAGCGGATGTTAGAGAGGTAAAATGGCGTTTGTTCAGCAAGCCATGCCTCGTATTCATCTTCTTCTACCACCTCGAAGGTCCGTTGCATTGACCAGTGACCAATACCACACAGCTCTGCACAAGCCAGTTCGAAATTGCTGGTTTCCCAAAGCATTTTTTCCGAATCATTGGGATCAGGAATCTGGTATTCCTCGTACTGACTCAGTTCTTTACGCCATTCCTTCGTCGTTTTCTTGGGGGTGAACACGAAGTAGGTCGGCAGACCAGGAACCGCATCCATCTTTACCCGGAACTGGGGCAGGTAGAAATCATGCAGTACGTCCTTGGCGGTAATCCGCACGCGGATTTTCTTACCTACCGGCAGCTTGAAGTTGTTCACCAGGATATCGTCGGCATTTTTCAAGTCCGTCCAGTCCTGACCCAGTTGGTTCGTACCATCAATCAGGCGGAAATCCTTGCGGCCCAGCAGTCCGTCTTCACCGGGGAAGCGCATTTGCCAGGCAAACTGGTAACCAGTTGCTTCAATTTCGATGTAATCGTCGTCAGACCCCACATCACCCATGATCTCGTTCCAGGCGTCCAGACCTCCGATGACCAGAAAGGTCATAACGATGGCAGGAATACCCGTCCAGACAATCTCCAGCGTGTTATTGTGAGAAATGAATTCGGCCTTGCCGCCCTGCCGGTGCTTGAACTTGTAAGCGTACCAGAAGAGTAAGATGTGGGTAAGGATAAATACAATGTACGTTACCGCCAGGGTAACGTTCATCATACTGTCAATGCGGCCACCGTGCGCCGAAGCGGACTCGTGCGGGCCGTAGCCCAGCATGTAGTTCTTGTAGTAATACGCAGAACCAGTAGCTACCACCAGAAAGGCCACCATGAAAACAACCAGGTAGATTCCGGTCATTTTCGTATTGCGGGCTTCCACTTCTGCGGCACCACGTAGTTGTTTCGCCAAATCACGCACCCGACCAATCTGCAGTACAATGAGTAGCAGAAGCGCGATACAGATAATTACGATTAATGTAGACATCAGCTTTAAGTTAGCTTATTTTCAGACGGCCAGATGCTTGTTTTCGGACCGTTCGCAAATTTAACGGGAATACGTCATTTCAGTTAGTAGCGGGCATCTTATTTAGATTTTGTCCAAACAAGAAGCAAGCTGCTAGGTGTGGTGATGCAGGCTTTCTTCGAAGTACGGATCCTTCTTCGGCTCCAAAGGCGCCTTGGCAAGACTGCTCAGTACGAAGAACAGGAAGCCCCCCAGGAACCCAAGGAAAGTGCCGATCTCGAGGAGGCCGGGAACGGTATAGCCAGCCTTGTACGGCAGGAATACCCGTGTGGAAGCGTGCTCCTCACCACCGTGGCCGGTGGCAGCCCCGTGATCATCGTGGCCCGCGGCAGCGTGCGCAGCATCTCCATGATCGGTCGCAGCGTGGTCGTCACCATGACCGGCAGCATCCATCGTGGCGTGCTCTTCATCACCGTGCCCGCCGGCATCGTGCATCATGTGGGTGAGTGATTCCCGGGCAGCGGGCTTGATCATATTGAAGTAATCAAACCAGTGGCCGAAAAAGACAATTGCCGAAGCAAAGAACAGGGTACCGAATTTACGCTTGGTATCGTTCCGCATCAGGATGAAGAACGGAGCGATGAAGTTCAGCAACAGGTTCCCCCAGAACAACACCGGATAGTTATCCATCCGGGTACGGAAGTAAATTGTTTCTTCCCCGACGTTACCGTACCAGATCAGCATGAACTGGCTGAACCATACGTAGGTCCAGAAGATGGAAATGGCAAAGAGGTACTTACCCAAATCGTGGAAGTGCTCCGCGTTGATGCCGGGGAAGTAGCCGCGGCTCTTGAGGTAAATCAGCAACATGATGGTCAGGGCCGTCATGGCCACGAACAACGATGCCGAAGCGTACCAGGCAAACATGGTGGAGTACCAGTGGGCATCGAGTGACATCACCCACTGCCAGATCACGGCAGCGGTGGTAAAACCAAGGATGATCAGGAAGGGAGCGGCATATTTCTTGATCCGGGCGTGGTGCTCATAAGCCGTAGTACCGTTCGTATCCTCATCGATACTGATCTGGCGGATGCGGCTGATCAGGAAGTACCACAGGCCCATGAAACCAATAGTCGCGCCGGTGTACCACCACTTGTTCAGGAAAGCGGACTTATGGGTCAGGATAGGATCACTCGCTACGGCCTCCGCATCATTCCAGTGGTAAAGGTGGTGGCTGTGCAGCCACAGCCCCACGATGATGACCCCCATCAGGAACAATCCGGGCAGGAGGAACATACCGAAGCTTTCCCAGACCCGCTTGAATTGTACAAACCAGCCGGCGTAAGCCGTCGTAAAGGCAGCGTAGGCAAAGCAGGCCATGAAGGAAATCCCGACAAAGAATACGGAGTTGTGCAGGAAGTTGGTCCAGAAGCGCATGTGATGGCCTTCGCCGCCGTCAACAAAGTAGCTGACAACAAGCAATACAAGACCTAGGATGGCAAAGCCTCCAGTTACTGTTTTCGCTCGGGATGAGAATACAAAGTTCTCCATCTGGTAAGTTGTTTCGGACCCGAAGGCCTCTTAATTAGCGTAGTTGGGTGGTTCGGGTTCTCTTATTTCTTGCTGTGGCCGGCCTCGTGGCTTTCTTCCGCAGCGTGGCCTCCGGCTTCCATGTGGTCTTCTCCGTGGTCCGTAGCGTGGTCGGCAGCCATTTTCATCGCTTCAGCCCCGGGGGTGCCAAAAGCAGCATTCAGGGTGTTGGCGTCTGCAGAATATTCGACGCCTTTGTCCTTGGCTTGCAGGGCGCGGATGTAGTGGATTACCTGCCAGCGCTCTTCGTAGTTGATCTTGTCCTTATAAGCACCCATGGCGTTGTAGCCGTGCATGATGGCATTGTAGTAGCGCCCGTTGGAAGCCGCCACGAATTCATCCGTCAGGAAGTTTGCCGGAGCCAGGGGGTACTTGGCGTTCGGGTTTTCCTCATCGTTGTAGAGGTAGCCGAGGCCGTTGCCCTGCTCTCCGTGACAAATGCCACAGAAAATATTGTAGAGGTTTTTGCCCCGGGCCAGTCCGTTTTCCGTAATCGGGAAAGGGTTATCCGTCAGCTCCGCAATGGCCGCCAGGCGCCCTTCCGGCGTATCGTCGTAGTAGTAAGGTACCTGGCCGTTAGTAGGAATGCTGATGGCATTCATGTGGTCGCCATCAACGATGGTGCCCCGCATCAGTTCCGCCTGGTCCAGGCTGGTAGGCGCCTGCATTCCCGGCAGGTACGCACTGGCGTAGCCACGTGGCACCGTTCCTGCGGGCGTCGTCCGGGGGTATACCAGCTTTGCCAGTTCCACCGTAGAAGACTCATCCCAGGTATTGTAGTAGTAGTAGTTATAGGTATTGGCCTCCACGGCGAGGGAGTGGGCCATATCCGGCATGTACTCGCTACCCGTAAAGTTATCTTCCGGGGTGGAGCAGGCCGTCAGGACAATAGCCAGCGTTAAGGACAAAACCAGTACGCGCAAATCTTTCATGCTGTATACTTCGATGGAAGGGCAGCCTTCCGTTAATTGTTAAGTTTTTTTGGGCGCGGGCGCTGGTGCAAAGATTGGTTGAACACCAGCAGGGTAATTGGCCGTGCCGCTTGCCCTGCTTGCTTGCTGTTTCCGCCTGCACCTGCGGTCGCGCCTGATCAGCCCCTAGGCTGGCACCATCTTGGTGTGGACACTTTCCGCACCGGTTTTAGAGAAGTACCCTTTCAGGTCTTCGACGGCACCGGCGGCCAGGTTCGTAGCGTCAAAGGCAATGCAGAATTTATCGTCCGTAATCCGATCGTGCAGGCGGCGCGGTTCTGCACCCGGGCCGAGGCCACAGATGATGTAGAAAACCAGGACCATGCCAACTGCGGCAAAAAGTACCGTTAATTCGAAAGTGATCGGGATAAAGGCGGGGACGGACCAGTACGGCTTACCACCAAAGATAATTGGCCAGTCGCGGGTAAAGACCCACGTCATAAAACCGAAACCGAACAAACAGCCGATGCTGCCGAAGATAAAGCCGGCGATGTGCAGCCGACTTTCTTCCAGCCCCAGCAAGGGGTCCAGTCCGTGTACGGGAAAGGGCGTGTACACCTCGTCGATATCAAGGTGAGCTGCGTTGGCGGCCTTCACCGCTTCCAGCAGTTTTTCCTCATCATCGTAGAGTCCGAAGAGGATGTTGCGTTCTGTTGACATTACTTCTGCCATGATAATTTATCCTTTAGGGATTCTAGTGAATCTCGTTTTCGTTATTGTCAATGTCGACCGTTCCGCCGGCGGCGATGTCATTGGCCGCGGCCGGAATGTGGTGTCCGTGTCCGTGGGCTTTATCGCCAATGTACTGGTCGCCCGCCGTCTTCAGAATTGACTTTACCTCGGCGATGGCCACTACTGGCGCAACGCGGGTGAAGATCAGGAAGAGGGTGAAGAAGAGACCGAGGGTACCGATGAAAATGCAGATCTCCACCCAGGTAGGTACGTAGTAGCTCCAGCTGGAGGGGAGGTAGTCACGTGCCAGCGTGGTGGCAATGATGACAAAGCGCTCGAACCACATTCCGATGTTGATGAAAATCGACATGAAGAACGTCCAGAACAGGCTCCGGCGAATGGTTTTGCTCCAGAAAATCTGCGGGCTGAGAACGTTACAGAGCATCATCCCGATGTAAGACCAGTAGTAAGGGCCAAGTACCCGGTTGAGGAAGGCAAACTGCTCGTAAATGTAGCCGGAGTACCAGGCGATGAAGAGCTCCGTCAGGTAGGCTACCCCGACAATCGATCCGGTAAGCA